>CAMBRJ010000004.1 GCA_945870175.1 Gemmatimonas phototrophica | reverse complement strand
ACACCACCCGCCCCCACTTCCGCTCACGCATGCCCGGCACGAACGCTCGCGTGAGTTCCACCACGCTGCGCAGCAGTAGTTCGCTAGCCTGCGCCCACGCCTCCCACGAGTGCGACATCGCCGCGCCGGTTGGCGGACCACCGGTGTTCGCCACCAGAATGTCCACGCGACCATGCGCCGCCATCGTCTGCGCGATCACATCAGCCATGCCGGCCTCGGTGGCCAGATCAGCCACGATCGCCGTGACCGACGCGCCGAGCGCTTCGAGCTTCGCTTGCGCCCGGCCGACCGAGGCGGCATCGCGTGAGCAGATCACCAGCGTGCAGCCTTCACGCGCGAACTCCTCCGCGGCTGCAAACGCGATACCACGACTCGCGCCGCACACCAGCGCCACTTTTCCCGCGATGCCGAGATCCATCAGCGCGTCCCGCGGAGATAATCGTCGGTCTTGTCGATCCAGTCCTGCCGCGGCGGATTGAAGATGTCGACGTCGAGCGTATCCTCGAGCGCTTCGGCGCGATGCCGCACGTTACTCGGAATCACCAGCACGTCGCCGGCACCGACATCGGTGTAGGTATCACCCGGCGCATCGGCATGTTCGCCAAGCCAGAAGCGCAGCGTTCCCGACAGGACGTAGGTGAACTGTTCGTTGATGTGGTCGTGTGCCGGCACGATGGCACCCTGCTTCAGGTACACGTGCGCGAGCATCATCTTGTCGCTGTAGATCAGTCGGCGACCGATCAGCGGCGTGAGCTCTTCGATGGGAAGGTCATCCCAGTTCTGCTTGCGGACGTCGGACATGACAGGATCGGTTGAAGGGAGGATAACGTCGGCGACTCAGCGATTGGCCGCGTACACGGCCTGCTGCGCGAAGCGCGGCTCTTGAATTTCACGCACCAGCGCGTTGGCCAACGATGCCCGGGAAATGCTACTCCGTATCCCGACGGAGAGCTCCGGGCCAACGTCCACCGCGTCGGTGGCCGGGTCGTCGGTGAGACGCGGCGGCTTGACCAGCGTCCAGCCGGCCAGCGTGCTGTTCCGCACGAGGCGTTCCTGCTCGTTGCGATCCTCCACCATGCCGTCATGCGCCGACCGCTGCACGATTTTGCGCATGAAGCGCATGAACAGCGACACGTTGGACGGCATGCCACCCGTCATCGCGCCGGTGACCACCAACAACCGACCCTGCGACTGCGTGTGCATGGCGGCGATGATCTTCTTGGTGGCGGCGGCGCAGAACGGGATGCGCGCGTCGTTGTGCGGACCAAACAGCACGACCGCGGCGTCGGCGCCGCGCAACACTTCGCGCACGGCCGTGGGATCATTGAGCGATCCCACCACGACCGTGGACGACGTCGGCACCGTCTCCGATGGCTTTGCCCGATAATGCAGCCGCAACGAAATCCCGGCGTCGGTCGCGCTGGCAATAAACGCGTGACCTGTACGCCCGGAGGCGCCGAATACGGAAACGATCATGAAGTCCTCTGTCGGATTGCGGCGGGCGCCATAGGGCGCGTCGCTCGCACGGAGTCGGCGAGTCGGCGAGCCGACTGCCACGAACTACCCGCTGGGCGCCACGTCGTCAGTGAATCGGCGCCACGATATCCGAAACGCAGTCCATTGCAGATCGCCCAGCCCGGCTCATCTTGCGGTGCCGCGAGCGGCACCAGATCCCCCTCAAGCACCTCGCGACGCACCCGCTCCCGCGCGATGGACCCGTCAGCCAGCAGTAGCGAGGGGAAGTATGCACCACCGCCATCGCCATAGGCAGCCAAGGCGTCGGTCCGCGTGGAATCGCGCGCCGCGGCCGCCGCACGGGCGCGCCCGGCGAACCGTCGCGGTCTACGGTATGTTCGGGGCGTGCGTTGGTCGGCAGGATGACTCGGGTGGGACATGCACCCAACATGCATCCGGAACGGCCGATGCGGGAGCATCCGGTCCCCCAGTGGGACATCGTCTTTCACTTCATGAACCGAGTCGAATGACCGCCACCCCTCCGTACGTCCCGTCGGATATCGAGATCGCACAGCAGGCACGCCTGCGCCCGATCACCGCGGTGGCGGCCGACCTCGGCCTCGGCCCCGACGACATCGACCAGTACGGACGCTACAAGGCCAAGCTACCCCTCGCGCTGGCCTCGCAGCCCCCCAAAGGCAGATTAGTGCTGGTCACGGCCATCAGCCCCACCCCGGCAGGTGAAGGCAAGAGCACGGTCAGCGTCGGCCTCTCGCAAGCGCTTCGCCGCATTGGGCACAACGCCGTGCTCTGCATGCGCGAGCCCAGCTTGGGTCCGGTGTTCGGCGTCAAAGGCGGCGCGGCCGGCGGCGGCTACGCACAAGTGCTGCCGATGGACGACATCAACCTGCACTTCACCGGGGACTTCCACGCCATCGCCAGCGCGCACAGCCTGCTGTCGGCCATGCTCGACAATCACCTGTATCACGGCAATGCACTGGGCCTCGACACGAAGCGCATCACCTGGCCGCGCACGATCGACATGAACGACCGCGCGCTACGTCAGGCCATCATCGGCGTGGGCGCCGGCAACGGGGTGATGCGCGAGGAGCGCTGGGTGATCATCCCCGCCAGTGAAGTCATGGCCATCATCGCACTCGCGTCCGATGCCGAAGACCTCGAGCAACGCCTCGGCAACATCATCGTGGGCACCACCAGCGGCAAAGAGCGCACCCCGATTCGCGCACGCGATTTGCAGGCGACGGGTGCCATGTCATTGCTGCTGAAAGACGCGCTGCGCCCGAATCTGGTGCAGACGCTCGAAGGCGGTCCGGCCATTCTGCACGCCGGTCCGTTCGGCAACATCGCGCACGGCTGCAACAGTCTGGTGGCCACGCGCGCCGGTCTCGCGCTGGCGGATATCGTCGTGACCGAAGCCGGCTTCGGCTCCGACCTGGGCGCGGAAAAGTTCTTCGACATCAAGTGCCGCGCCGGTGGACTCAATCCCGAAGCGGCGGTGCTGGTGGCCACCGTGCGTTCACTCAAGATGCAGGGTGGACTGCCCAAGACCATGCTCGATCAGGAAGACCTCGGCGCGCTCGAGCGCGGACTGCCGCATCTCGCGCATCACATCACGAACGTGCGACAGTTCGGTGTGCCGGTGGTGGTCGCGATCAATCGCCGGCTCTCCGACACGGCGGCCGAGTTGGCGATGGTAGCCGACTACGCCGCGAAATACGGCGTGCGCGTGGCGCTGTGCGACGTGTGGGCGAACGGTGGTGCCGGTGGCGAAGCGTTGGCGCACGAAGTGCTGGCGCTGCTCGATTCCAAGTCGGCGAACTTCCGTCCGCTGTACGACACCGCGCTGCCGATTCGCGAAAAGATCGAAACGATCGCCGCCAAGGTGTACGGCGCCGATGGCGTGGACTACTCGCCGGCTGCGGAAAAGTCGATCGCGTGGCTGGAGCAGCACGGCATGGGCAACACGCCGGTGTGTATGGCGAAGACGCAGTACTCACTCACCGACGACGCCACCAAGCTTGGCGTGCCGACCAACTTCCGCATGACCGTGCACGAAGTGAGCGGCTCGGCCGGTGCCGGATTCGTGGTGGCCAAATGCGGCGACATCATGACCATGCCGGGGTTGTCGAAATCACCGGCGGCCGAGCGCATGAAGGTGCGCCCGGACGGCACGATCGAGGGGCTGTCGTGACCGCGTGATTACGCCGTCGCGGTGCCCGCCGCTTCACGCTTCATCACCCCTTCGACGAACAGGTACAACTCTCCCCAAGCGCGATGGACCTCGGGCGTCCACTCGCTGCCCAAGCCCTTTTCGAGGGCCCAGAGGAGCGCCGCCCCAACGGACGCATACTGCTCGAGATGCACGCCGTAACCCACGTGACGGCGAGCGAGTAGCTGGAGGTCAGTGATGATGCTCGCCGGGAAATCGAACGTTTGCACCAGCGTATCGATGGTTAGTACAAACTTTTCGTATTGCACGTGCATCGGTTTCCCGTCGAACAGGGCCTTGGCCGACGGATCGATCTCAAACAGGCGTTCGTAGAAAATCTGCGCCGCTGTGAGGCGAACGGGGACCAGTCGCATCCAGCTGTCGCGAATTAATCGCTCGGCGTCTTTGTTCATGGGGTGCCGGGTGATGGAATGCTCACGAGTGAAAAAACGGCGGAGCCGCGCGTCACGTTCTGAATCGCGTGCTCCATCGCTAATAGACGAATACGTGGCACCCGAAGACAAAATTCGGCCTCGACGTCGAAGCGCTGTGCGAGAAGTTCGGCATCGAACTCCGGCCACAGTTGCTGCAGCGCCCCGATCGCGCCGTATGCCACCGTCACCGTGACATCGACGCTGTCGATGCGCTCCGCGCGCGGCATGTCGGCCAGGGCTTCCTGCACGGCGCCGCCGTAGGCCTTCACCAGGCCGCCAGTGCCCAGCTTCGTACCGCCGTAATAACGGGTGACCACGGAGGCGATTTCGCCAATGCCACTGTGCAGCAGCACGGTCAGCATGGGCCGGCCGGCCGTGCCGTGCGGCTCACCGTCGTCGCTCATCCCCACGCGATCGGTGCTGCCGGGCGCCCCGACCACGTACGCCCAGCAATTGTGCGTGGCGTCGGGGAACTCGGCGTTCATCGCCTTGATGAACGCCTGCGCCTCCTCACTCGACTGCACTCGCGCCACAGTGCAAATGAATCGACTGCGGTCGATCACCTGCTCCACGCGATGCTGCTGTGCCGGAACCGGGTACCGCGCCGGATCCCCGACAGGATTCCCGACGGCGTCGCTCACGCGTACGGGCTGTCTCCGCCGCCGCGCGAGGAACCACCGGCACCACCACCACTGTTGCCGCCACCACCGCTGTTGCCACCCTGGCCGCGATGCGGGCCACGACGCACACGGCCGGCCGCCCCGCTCTTCGGGGCACCACCACCGGCGCCACCACCACCAGCCGAGGGACCGCGTGAGCCCGTTGACGGGCCGCGCGATTCACTGGTCTTCCGCGCCGGAGCAGCGGGACGGCCACCCGACGGCGCCGACGGACGGGCACCGCCAGACTGGGCGGCGCTGCGACGCTCCACCTTGGCCGCGGCACGCGCCCGATCTTCCGCCTTCTTCTTGCGGATCTCGGCAATACGCTCGGCCAGCGGCACTTCCAGCTTGGTCTGCGGCTTGGCGCTGTAGTCGAAATCCGGCACCGTCACGCGCGGCAACGTCTTCTTGATGGCGCGTTCGATCTGCTTCAGATCGCCTTCTTCCTCAGGCGACACGAAGGTGAACGCTTCACCCGTCGCTTCGGCACGCGCCGTACGACCCACGCGGTGGATGTAATCCTCGGCGGCCAGCGGCACGTCGAAGTTCACCACATGGCCCAGCGCTTCCACGTCGATACCACGGGCCGCGATGTCGGTGGCCACCAGCACCTGATACGCGCCGTCCTTAAATCCGGCGAGCGCCTGCGTACGCTGCGCCTGCGACCGGTTGCCGTGAATACGCTCGGCGTTGATGCCGGCGGCCACCAGCTGCGCCGCCAGGCGGTTCGCGCGGTGCTTCGTGCGCGTGAACACCAGCGCCTGCGGCATGTCACCGCGCTTGAGCAGCGCGACCAGCAAGCCGCTCTTGAGATCCTGCGCCACCGGGTACACGGCCTGCGTGATCCCGACGGCGGGAGCCGACTGACGCTGCAGGTTGAGCGTGAACGGATTGGTGAGCAGATCCTTCGTGAGCGCGGCGATCGGCGCCGGCATGGTGGCGCTGAAGAACAGCGTCTGCCGCTTCTTCTGCGGCAAGTGACGCAGCACCTTCTTGATCTCGGGCAGGAAGCCCATGTCGAGCATGCGATCGGCTTCGTCGAGCACGAGATACTCGAGCTGGTCGAGCTTCGCGTACGGCATGCGGAAGTGATCGAGCAGGCGACCCGGCGTAGCCACGATGACATCGGCACCGCTGCGGAACGCGTGCTCCTGCGGTCCCATGCCCACACCACCGAACACCGCGGCGCCCGTAAGCGGCGTGTGTACCGTGACGTCGTTCAGGCTCTCGACGATCTGGGCGGCCAACTCACGCGTGGGCGTAATGACGAGCGCCCGCGTGATCCCGCGCGGCTTCTCCATGATGTGATGGAGAATCGGGAGCAGGAACGCATACGTCTTGCCGCTGCCCGTCATCGCGCAGGCGAGGACGTCACGACCCTCCAGAGCCGGCGGAATCGCTTCAGCCTGAATCGGGGTGGGACGGGCAAAACCGAGCTCCTTGAGGCCCTTCTGAAGGCTCGGATGCAGTTGCAGCGAAGAAAACGACGGCGTAACGGTCACGTAGGCGGGGCGCGGGTGGTCAAGCGGAGGAACCTTAATAACCTAACCGACCACGGGTGCGAACGCCTGATCTCCCACCGGGACCACGGGGGCCACCGCGTGATTTCCCACCGGGACCACGGGGGCCACCGCGTGATTTCTGACCGGAAGCTGTTTGGTCAGGAACGTGTGAAAGCAGGCGGAAGTACCGCTACGATGCCGGAAGGGGTGTGGGCTCGCCACGCGGGAAGACCGGCGCGGCACTCCCCCCGCCCCACACACGTTCCTGACCAAACAGCTTCCCCTGCGGTATCCACCGTTCCCAACCGTGTCATCCGGTGGCCGTGATCTCCTCGCCCGGATTAATGAACTGGTCCTGCTCCAGCTGATACTGCCGGTTGTAGAGGTCACGGTAGCGTCCGCCGAGCGCCAGCAGCGCTTGGTGCGTGCCGCGCTCGACGATCTGCCCGTGCTCGAGCACGAGGATCTGGTCGGAGCTCGTGATCGTGCTCAGTCGGTGCGCAATCACGAAGGTGGTGCGGCCGGCGCGCAGGCGCCGCAGGCCTTCTTGAATGAGGTGCTCGCTTTCCGAGTCGAGCGATGACGTGGCTTCGTCGAGAATGAGCACGCGCGGATCGGCGAGGATCGCGCGCGCGATCGCCACGCGCTGCCGCTGTCCGCCGGACAGCTTCACGCCGCGCTCCCCGACGATCGTGTCGTACTGCTGCGGGAAGCCCTGAATGAAATCGTGCGCGTTGGCAATCTTGGCCACCGCCATCACTTCTTCCTTGGTCGCACCGGGCTTGGTGAAGGCGATGTTCTCCATCACCGTGCCATCGAACAGGAAATTGTCCTGCATGACAACACCCAGATGACGGCGGAATTCGCGCAGCTTGAGGTCGGACACCGGCGTACCATCGACCTTGATCTGCCCCTGCTGCGGCTGCGCAAAGGCCATGATCAGCGAAATCATGGTGCTCTTGCCGCTGCCGCTCGAGCCCACCAGCGCCGTAGTGGTGCCGGCCGGCGCGGTGAAGGACACATCCTTGAGCACCGGGTTGCCGGCGTCGTACTCGAACGATACATGGTCGAACTCCACGCGTCCCACGACTGACGGCACCGATGTCTTGCTGGCGTCTTCCTGGTCTTCCGTGGCCATGTCGCGCAGCTCGCGAATGCGATCGAGGCCGGCGAAGGCCTCCGTGATCTGCGTGCCGATGCTGGCGATCTGAATCAGCGGCGCGGTCACCATCACGATGAAGAACACGAAGGTGATAAGGCTGCCGACCGTCATGTTCCCGTTGATCACGTCGCGTCCGCCCACGTACATCGCGATCAGGCCGATCACGCCCACCACGGCCAAGCCCAGCGTACCGGTGAGTGACGTCCCGGTGATGGTTTTCGCGATGTTCTGAAACAGCTTCTGCACGCCCTGCCCGAATACGGCCTTTTCGCGCTCTTCGGCCGTGTACACCTTGATCAGGCGGATGCCGCCCAGCGTCTCGGTGAGGCGTCCCGTCACTTCGGCCGTGATCACGCTGCGCTCGCGGAAGATCGGTCGCAGGCGCTTGAAGGCGATCGACATGACCACGCCGAACATGGCCAGAAATACGATCGTCGCGGCAGTGAGTCGCCAGTTGAGATAGAACAGCACGCCAAGGGCCGCGATGGCACTCACAATGCCGCCGGTGAGCTGAATGAGCCCAGTACCGATCAGGTTACGAATGCCTTCCGGATCGTTCATCACGCGCGACACCAGCACGCCACTTTTCGTGCTGTCGAAGAACTTCACGGGCAGGCGAATGAGGTGCCCCTGCACCTCTTCCCGGAGCCGCGCGATGGCCTGCTGCGCCGCGACGCTCACGACCTGCGAGAGCGCATAGCCGGTGATCGACTGCACGATGGTGGCGGCGAGGCCGGCCAGTGCGATGACGCCGAGCATCCGGATGTCACGATTCGGTAAGACATCGTCGAGCACGTACTTCGTGGAGTACGGCAGCACGAACCCCGCGGCGCGACTGAAGATCATCAGCACCAAGCCGACCGAAACCGAGGTGCGGTGTTCCCAGATCAGCGCGCGGGCCTCGGCCCAGGCGCGCTTGGTGTCGTACTTAGGCTTGCCTTTGGGAGGGGGCGTCATGCCACGGAATCTAACCACGGCGGCGAACGGGGGATTCCGCGAGGGAAGCCGTTTGGCGAGGAACGTGGGGGGCGACCGGAAGTACCGTTTCGATGCCTGCAGCCGAGTTGGCCGCCCTCGTTGGAGCATTCGCCGCGGCACTTCCGCCGGCCTTCACGCGTTCCTGACCAAATCGCTCCCCCTTCGGCATCCGCCGTTCGCATCCGCGGCCGTTCTGTACCGCGGCCATGCAGGGCGATAAGTTTCACATTATGTACATCCCCGACAACGAAACCATCGCCAAAGTTGAGGTCCTCGCGGACCTTGAGCAGGACGTCGCTGACCTCACGGTCGCGCATGAAGCCAAGCGCATTCTGTGGTTCCCGTCCGAGCTGCTGGCCCCAGAGCCGGACACCGACCCGGATGCGTTCGTGAAGCAACTCCGGGAGCGCGCCAAGGGCATCAGCATGCCGGCCCGCGTGGCGCTCGCGCTGAACACGCTCACGGAGGAAGGCCTTCCCCACTTCCATCGGCTGCTGGCCACCTATCTGGGCGGTGACACGTTCTGGGCCAAGTGGACCAATCTGTGGACAGCCGAGGAAGACCGGCACGGCGCCGTGCTGCACGACTATGCGCACGACAGCAAGATCCTGGACAACCCGGTGCTCGAGCGCATGCAGTTCGAGTATCTCAAGGCCGGCTTCGAGCCCACCTGGGACAAGGATCCGTACCGCGTGTTCGTGTACACGTCGCTGCAGGAAAAAGCCACGCAGGTCAGCCACGCCAACACGGGCAAGCTGGCGGGGCAGTACGAGCCACTCATCGGCACCGTCCTACAGAACGTGGCCAAGGAAGAAGCGCGGCACTACGTGTTCTACCGCGAGGTCTTTCTGCGCGTACTGGCGCGTGATCCCAATCGTGCGCTCGAGTCGGCCGCGCTGATCATGCCGAGTATTGATATGCCCGGCATCAGCATGCCGCACTTTCGGGAAATGGCCGATGTGATCCGTCGCGCCGGCATCTACGGGCCGCGCGATTACATCAAGATCGTCGAGGACCTCATCAAGTTCTGGTCGATCGACAAGCTCGAAGGGCTGAACGAAGCCGGTCGCAAGGCGCAAGAAAAGATCATGGCGATCACCGAGCGCTTGGAGCGCGTGGCCAACATGATGGAAACGCGCAGCCGCGCGAAGACGTTCTCGTTCAACGTGGCCTTCGCCCGCGAATTCGCGATGGAGTGACGCGGGCGACCCCGTTCACGCTCTATCGGCGGAGCCCCCGCACCACCTGATCGGGATAGTCGCCGAACAATCCATCCACCCCCAATCGCACCAGCTCGCGCACTTCGGCGATGGGGTCGCCACCGTAGCGCTTGGCGAGGAACACCGGCTCGGGTCGTAGCGTCCACGCATGCACGCGCAGTCCCGCCGCGTGCGCGTCCGCGATCAGCGATGTTGGCACCGCCGCCGAGTCCTCACCCACGATCTGCCGCGTATTCGCGCCCACACCATACGCGTAGGTCGCGATCTCGCGGAGCGCGGCTGGCGTGACCTGCCGGGCCGACGACACCAGCTGGATCAGGCGGATCCGCGTCTGCGGTGAAAGCACGCGCAGATTGCCGCTTTCGAAACTCTGAATGAACACCGGCGCATCGGCGCGATCGAGGCCGCGAGCACGCAGCGCGCGCAGCATCGGCTCCTCGATGGGGAGCCCGATGCCGCGGAAGTACGTGGGATGCTTCGTTTCCGGATAGACCCCAACCGCGCGACCGCGGCGCCGTCCCAGCGAATCAGCCAGGGCGAGGACATCGTCGAACGTGGGCACCAGGAACTGCCCGTCGTATCCGTGTGATCGGAACGGCAGTCGTTCCTTCGCGCGAAGGGTGCGCAACTCGGCCAGCGTGAAATCCTCAGTGAACCATCCGCTGATCGTATCGCCGTCGACCACTTTGCGCGCTTTACGCGCGGCGAACTTCGTGGCCACATCGGTCGTGCCGCCAATCTCGTTCTCATGACGCGCCACCAGCACACCGTCCTTGGTGCTCACGAGATCGGGCTCGATGAAGTCGGCTCCCATCTGCACCGCCAGTGCGTAGCCCTCGAGCGTATGCTCCGGGCGGTGTCCGCTGGCTCCACGATGGGCAATCACCAGTGGGGCCGCAGTGGGCTGCCCAAGGGCCGGCGGTGGTACCCGAGCCGTTGAACACGCCAAGAGCAGGGTGGGCGCGAGAAGGCGAAACACGGACCGAAACGGAGTAGGCATACGGCGAGACTAACGCGCTGGCGGGGGGCGACGATAGCCAATCGGCCGTCCCGTGATCAAGTTGAGACACTGATGGCACGCACCGAGCCACGCGCTCTGCTCGAAGCCGAGACTGCCCCAATGGTTCGCACCGCCCCCGACGCCCTGCTGACGGCGATTCGCTCGAAGGATCGCGACACGATCACGGCCATGCTGGCCGCCGATCCGTCGCTGGTCATGGCACGCGCCCCGGGCGGCGAGCCGCTGGTCTTGCACGCCTGCTACATGGGCGCGTCGGAGCTGGCCGACCTGTTGCACATGGGTCGCCCGTTCGACGCCTGCGAAGCGGCCGCCCTGGGAGATGTCCACGCCCTCCGCACCTGCCTCGAGAATGACGATGACTCGCGCGTGCGCCGCAGTAGCGATGGCTGGACGCCGCTACATCTCGCCGCCTTTTTCGGGCGCGACGACGCCGTGACGTTACTGATCGACCATGGGGCGCCGCTCGACGCGCACTCGACGAACGCGCTGCGCAATTCGCCGTTGCACGCCGCACTGGCCGGCCACACGCTGCCGGTGCTGGTGCGCCGGTTGGTGTTCGCCGGGGCCGACGTGACCGCGCGGGACGCGCATGGCAACACGCCGCTGCATCTGGCGGCCTCGCGCGGCTACGAGCCGCTGTGCGACCTGCTGCTGGCGCGTGGGGCCGATGCGCACGCCATCTCGGACGACAAGTCCACTCCCGCCATGCTGGCGATCGCGCGGGGATTCCCGGAGCTGGGCGCCAAGCTCGCGGCCGTGTCCGACGACCTGGAACCGAACGGCTAGCGAATGCCCCGTGAGCGGCGAACCGTCACGGGGCATTCTCATGGAGGGATCAACCGGGCGAGCGACGCGCCCTAGCGGTCGTTCGGCTCGCGGCCTGCGCCGTCAAGGCCGAAGAACCCAGCGCCGCCTTCGCCGCCGCTCACGCGCTCGATGCGCAGCACTTTCGAGTACGACGTGCCGCCCACGAGGATGGTGATCTTGTAGTCGCCGGTGACGGCCAACGCATTCTGCCCGCCACGTCCGCCACGACCGCCGCCACCGCCACCGCCACCGCCACCACCGGGGAAGATGCCGATGGCCGCGAAATCATCACCCAGCGCCTCGCGCAGCGGACCGAACATCGCCTGCAATCCGGCCGGACCGGCTGCTGCGCCGGCACCGGCCCCACCGCGACCACCGGGGCCACCGGGGCCACCGGGGCCACCGGCACCAGCCGTCGGGAAGCTCGGCAACGGACGCGACTCGCCCGGACGGTCCTGGAACCCCGTGGCACCGCCGAAACGACCACCGCCACCGCCGCCACCGCCACCGAGCGCGCCGGCAAGCATGGCCTGCATCTCAGGCGGCTGCTCACCGGTCTGCACCGTGGTGCGGATCTGCGCCAGCATCGGCGCCGGCACCGCGCCCGCCTTCTCGAGCGAATCGAGCGCGCGCAACACACGGCGCTGCGTGTTCACACTGTCACGCACCTGCGCCGGCGTAAGCGCGATCCGCGCCGGTGCCGGGCGCTGCGTGCGCATGTCCCACACCACGTTGTGCAAGCCGGGCTGTCCGGGCCCGGTGAGTGAGCGAATCGTGTCGCCGCTGGCGTCCTGCACGATCATGCGCACCTGACCGCCGGCGTTCTCCGACAGCCGGTACCAGATCGACGCGCCGTAGGTCGGACTCGGCCCCTGGAACACCCCCTGCCCCACGTTGCCGCCGTTGATCGTCTGCTCGCCCCACTGGAACGCCGTGCGCGGCGCAAACAGCGTGGCCTTGGCCGCCAGCACCGCCGGCGTCATCTGCTGCAGCGGCGTGATGTCGGCGATCCAGATGGAGCGTCCGTGCGTGCCGGCAATGAGCTCACCGTCGCGCGGATGAATGATCAGGTCGTGTACCGGCGTGGTACCCAGTCCGCTCATGAAGCGCTGCCACGATTGACCGCGGTCGATCGACACATACGCACCCACGTCGGTACCCACGAACAGCAGATCCTGATTCTTCAGGTCTTCGCGGATCACATGCACGAAATCGGTCTGACCATTGGGCAGGTTGTTCACGATCGACGTGAACGTGCGGCCGAAGTTGGTGGTCATGAACACGTACGGCGTGTAATCGTCGTTGCGATGATTGTCGAACGTCACGTAGAACGTCGCGCTGTCGAAATGCGACGGCTCGATGCGCGACACGTAGCTGCCGGCCGGCACGCCCGTGAAGTTCTTCGTCACTTCTTCCCACTGCGCGCCATCAGTACGCGTGAGCCACACGCGGCCGTCGTCGGTGCCGGCGTAGAGCAAGCCCGGGCGGATCGACGATTCGTTCAGCGACACCACCGTGCCGTACGTCTCGGCGCCTGTCACGTCGGGGGTGATGCCGCCGGTGGTCTTGAGCGCCACATACAGCTTGGCCGAATCGGCGTACGAGAGTTCACCGGAAATGGGGAACATGTCGTCGCCGTACTTCACACTCTTGAGCACGCGGTTGGCGCCGAAGTACAGCGTGGCCGGATTGTGCTTGGAGATGATGTACGGCGTGTTCCAGTTCCAGCGCAGCGCGTAGGCCACCGAGTCGCTCCGCTGACGCGCCCGATAGGCCGCCATCTGCTTCTTCTGCGCCGCTGTGGCAGGCTTGGTGGTATCGGGCCACACGGCGTAGATGGAATCATTCCACTGCAGGTAGCCACCGTCGCGCCACGTGGGCTTGCGGAGGCCTGTGCGCTCACCGGTCGCGAAGTTGAGGCGACCCATGCTGCCGCCCTGCGATTCGCTGTACATGATGTCGGTGTTCGTCTGATCCTGCTGCGTCACGAAGCCGTCGCCGCCGCCCACGTTGTGCCACATGGCGTTGGTGACGGGGCCCTGCTTGCGCCGGCTCGGACCGCACCACGAACCGTTGTCCTGCAGGCCGCCGCACACGCGGTACGGCACGCCCATGTCGGCCGAGATGTTATAGAACTGGCCCAGCGCGATGGAATTCGGAAAGTGCCAGTTGCCACCACGATCGTTCGACACGCCGATGCCACCGTCGTTGCCGGTGATGATGCGCTGCGGATCATTGGGATCGATCCACATGGCGTGATGGTCCACGTGAATGCCTTCCGTGGTGCTGCCCGCCGTCTTGCCGCCGTCGCTCGAGTACTTCACCGGCGTGGACGACCAGTACACGCGGTTCGGATCCTTCGGGTCGACACGCACCTGCGAGTAGTAGAACGGACGCGTGTTCTCGGGGCTCATGTACGCCCACGTCTTGCCGGCGTCTTCCGAGCGATAGAGGCCACTCGGCCGCTTCTGCGGCGCGACCTTGGCGTCCTTCTTGAGATTGGGCGCCGTGTCGGCTTCGACCATGGTGTACATCACGTCGGGGTTCGAGCGCGCGATGGCGATCTCGATGCGTCCCTTGGTGGTGGCCGGAAATCCGCCGCCCTTCACCTCGGCGAACGTTTCGCCACCGTCGGTGCTCTTCCAGAGCGCCGATCCGGTGCCGCCCGACTTCAGGAAGTACGGTCCGCGCACGCGCTCGTAGCTCGAGGCCCACACGGTGTTCGCGTTGCGCGGGTCCAGCTGCACGTCCACGAAGCCGGTCTTCTCGTCGATGAACTTCACCAGGCGCCAGTTCTTGCCGCCGTCGGTGGTCTTGTAGAGCCCGCGTTCCTTGTTCGGTCCCCAGGGATGACCGAGGGCCGCTACCCACACGGTGTTGGGATCGGTGGGGTGCACCTGAATGCGACCGATGGTGCGCGTGTCGGCGAGGCCGAGGAAGGTCCACGACTTGCCGCCGTCGGCCGACTTGTAGATGCCGCCACCGGGCGAGATGGAATTGCGCGAATTCGCTTCGCCGGTGCCCCAGTAGATCACGTTGGTATCCGACGGGGCGATCGCGAGATCACCACCCGACGACACGCGGGCCGTGTCCATGACGGCCTTGAAGGTGGTGCCGTTATTGGTGGTCTTCCACAAGCCGCCGCCGGCGGTGGACACGTAGAACGTCTTCGAGGGCGACGCGATGCCTTCGATATCGACGATCCGTCCCATCATGTTGGCGGGGCCGATGTTGCGCCAACGCAAGGCGTTGATGACCGCGTCGCTGGCGGAGGCCTTGGGCGGCAGCGCCGTCTGGGCCACGAGCGGACTGGCCATCAAGCCGGACAACGCGGCACCGAGAGCAAGGACGCGAATATTGCGCATAAGCGGGATAAGCATAGGTGGACCGACTCGGCCCGAAAACGCGGGCGACGTCAACTATGCGCTACGCCGTGGCGACCCGCAATGCTGTCGCGACGGCTGCTGGATCCGTGGGACGGGAGACGGCGGTTCGCAGCGCGCCGAACAGCTTATTCGTGTTGGTTCCGCGTGATCGGTACGATCCGTGTTCTGGCTGTTGTCGATCTTGCGAAATCACCACCGGTGGTGTCTCGGACAGTTCGCAAACAGCCGGAACACGGATGGACGGATGGCACGGTAACAACACGGATCTGCTCCGTGGGACCGACGGAGGCCGTGGCTTTTCTCGCGGATTGGTCTTTTTTGATTGAACAACAGAACAGCGAGGCGTCGGCGCGTGGCGATGGCCCTTCGCGCACCGAACAGCTTATCCGTGTTGGTTCCGTGTGATCGGTACGATCCGTGTTCTGGCTGTTGTCGAGCTTGCGAAATCACCACCGGTGGTGTCGCGGACAGTTCGCAAACAGCCGGAACACGGATGGACGGATAGCACGGTAACCGCCCCGCGTTCTGTGAACGCTTTCTCCGCGTCGGCTCCGCGTGGGCAGCGTCTGGTCGTACGACGGCACCGTGAAGATGGTGCCGCCGTAGCGGCGGCGGCGCACTGTGGCTACGCCGACTCCGCCTTCGACATCACCGTGTGTCGCCGCCCCAGCCACAACGCCACCACCAGCCACACCGCGCTCATTGGCGCCGCAATCAACGCGATCGAACTCACCGCGAGCCCAGCCGCTGACATCGATGCGTAGCTCCAGGCCCCGATCTGATCGCCGCTGCGATACGCAAACGTGTCGATGAAGTTCTTGGCTTTGTACTTGTCCTCGGCCGGGATCACCGAGAACAGCACCTCGCGCCCCGGGTTGGCGAAGGCGTAGTTGCCGGCTCGACGAATCGCCGTAAACGCCACGAACAACGAGAGCGACGGCCACACACCGAGCGCGCTGAACCCGATTACGCTCACCAACGGCAGAATCGCCAGCGTCATGCCGACGCCGACCCACTTGATCACGCGACCCGAAATGAACAGCTGCGCCAGCACCGTGAGCAGCTGCACATAGAAGTCGATATTCGCCAGAAACGCCGTGCGCGATTCACGATCCGCGAACTTGGCTCCCACGATTTCAGCCTGCTGGAAGTACAACACCGTCGTGCCGATCGTGAACAACAGCATGAACAGACAGATGCCAAGCAGATACGGAGACCGGAGCACGTGCGTGATGCCGGCCAATGACCCACCACCGACCGATTGCTCCGCCTTCTCCCGATCGCGCGTCTCCACGCGAAAGCTAGGCGGGAACCGTCGAAGCACCTGCACGCCGCACTCCAGCAACAGCACCGACATCAGCATCAATACCGGCGTTCCGACCTGCGTCGCCATCAGCGCGGTGAACTTCGAGCCAAACATCCCGCCCAGTGTTCCGCCCACCCCAATGAAGCCGTACAGCCGTTTCCCTTGATTGCTGTAGAAGGTGTCCGCCATGAAGCCCCAGAATACCGAGGGCACGAACAGGCTGAACACGCTGCTGAAGATCCAGAACGCCGGGCCCAGGTACTTCTCTTCCGCCGGCCCCGTGCTGTACACCGCGAAGGCGAATATCAGCAGGAGCGCCGAGAACACCCGATACACAATCGGGATGAAGCGTCGGACCGGGAGACGCGACACGATCGTGGCGTAGAGCGGATTCGCCAGCAACGTCGCGACCAGCGTCCCCGTGAACAGCCACGGCAGTTTCGCCGTCCCTGCGGCCACGCCGATCGCGTCACGAATACTGCGCAGAATGAAGTAACTGGCCAACAAAAAGAAGAAAAAAGAAAACGCGAGCAGCGTGGTCCTCCACTCGCCTTCCTCCACCGTCACCAGCTTCGCCATAACGCGACGGATCACCTGGCTCCGGCTTGCTGGGCATGCCACGCCGCCAACACATCACGCTCGCGCTCCGGCGAAATGCCGGCGCGCAGCTTCTCTTGCTCCGCTGCCGGTCGGGCATGATACCACGTGAGCGCATCGCGCACCGTGGTGGCCAACGGACGGAACGTGAGTCCAGCCGACACGGCTTTCTCGATCACACTCGTGCAGAACGCCACCGTGCTCGCGCCCGCGAACGACCACACGGGCATGTCGGCCCATGATCGCACCTTCTGCGCGGTGAGAAACGTCGTCGGTACCCAGGTGAACCGCGCGTCATTATTGAAGCACGCCTTGATGCCGTACAACAGTTCGCCGATGCCGCAGGTCGTGCGCGGACCCACCGCATTGAATATGCCGCCGGTGCGGCTCTCGCCGAGGCGTACCATCCACTCGGTGAGATCGCGCACGTCGATCCACTGTGCCGGATCGTCGAGCGTGCCCGGCGCGAGAATCTCGCCGCCCTTCTCGATGCGCACCGGCCAGTACGTGAACCGATCGGTGAGATCGCCCGGACCCACGATGAGCCCCGCTCGCACGACCGTCGCGCCGGCGCCGAACGCCTCCTGCACCAACTGTTCGCACCGCACCTTCTTGTTGCCATATGGTGCGGCCGCCGCATCGGGGCCACTGATCGGCGCCGGCTCCTGCGTCGGGTGCGTCTCGTCGGGGAACGAGCGCGTGAAATCCTTGTACGCCGCCGTGCTGCTCACGTACACGTACTGCGCCACGCTGCCCTTCAGCACCGCCGCGGCGTTCACAATCCACTGCGGAGTCGTGGTCGGCAAGTCATACACCACGTCCCACGTGCGCCCCTTGAGCGCCTCGTGTCCATTCGGATCATTGCGATCACCGATCAGCTGCTCCGCCTTTGGAAACAGCCCGGGCTTGGTCTTGCCGCGGTTGAACAACGTGACCGTGTGTCCGCGCGCCAGGGCATGCTCCACCAGATGCGGGCCGATGTATCCCGTGCCGCCCAGCACGAGCACGCGCAACGGTGCTACGCTCACTTGCCCACCTTCGCGTGCCACGCCGCCAACACCGTCTTTTCCTTCTCCGGCGCAAGTCCAGCCCGCGCCTTCTCCTGCTCGGCGGTCGGACGCGTCTTGTACCAATCGAGGGTATGCTTCGCCGAATCGGCCAGTGGCCGCACCGTGAGTCCGGCCGCGAACGCCTTGTTGCAATTCACCGCCATGAAGCCGGCCGTGCGCCCCGTGGGCGGCATCCACACCGGCATGTCACTCCACGGCCGCACCTGATTCTCGGCGAGAAAGTCGGCGGCCACCCACGTGAAATGGGCGTCGCTGCTGGTCACCGCTTTGATGCCGTACAGCATCTCGGCGATGTTCGTCGGCGACTTCGGACCCGTCGCGTTGAACGTCCCGATCGTGTGGTTCTCGGCCAGTCGTACGGTCCACTGTCCGAGATCTTCCGCGTCGATGTACTGCACCGCGTCGTTCGGCGTGCCAGGCGCCATGATTTCCCCGCCCTTGTCGATGCGCACCGGCCAGTACGAAAAGCGGTCACTCAAGTCGCCAGGACCGATAATCAATCCGGGGCGCACGATCGTGACCTTGTCCTCACCGAACTGCGCCTTGGCATCGAGCTCGCACTGCACCTTGTTGGGACCGTAATGCGCGCCATCGTTGCTGGCCCACACCGACGGATCGCTCGGCTTATGCAGTGGACCGCTCTCATCCATGCCGACGATCGAATTGTCGCTGTAGGTCGAAATCGTGGAGACGAAGAGGTACTGCCCCACGCGGCCCTTGAGCGCTTCGCCGGCGCCACGCACCCACAACGGATTCCGCGTGGGATTGTCGATCACGACGTCCCACGTGCCCTTCTTCAGCCCGTCGTGACCACCGGCCACGTTGCGATCGCCGATGATGCGCGGGACGTTCGGAAACAACGTCGCGTTCGTCTTGCCGCGATTAAACAGCGTGACCTTGTGCTTCCGCGCCAGCGCGTACTCCACCTGATTCGGTCCGATGAATCCCGTGCCGCCCAGAATGAGAATGCGCAGCGGTTTCGGCTGCGCCGTACCCGTCTCCGGGCGGTACACCAATGGGCGCACGCCATCAGCGGTGAAGGCCTGTGCGGCAGCGGGCAGTCCCAGTCCAACGGCGCCGCCGAGCAGCGCTGAATGCTTCAGGAATGTGCGGCGATCGAGGCTCATGGGCGGCGTCCGTCGAGTTGTTGGATGGTCTTCGTAGAGGAAGGTCGCGATTTGCGCAACAGCGCCGATACCGACTCGGCACCCTTCAGGACGCGTAGCACATTCTCGCCGGCGAGGCCTTTGAGCTCCGTGTCGGTCCAGCCCCGCTTCAGCAACTCGGCGAACAGCGTCGGGTACGTCGAGACATCTTCGAGCCCCTGCACGGTTTCCGTGATGCCGTCGAAATCGCCACCGATGCCCACGTGCGCGGCGCCGGCAATCTTCCTGATGTGATCGAGATGGTCGGCCACATCGCTGATCGTCGCGATCGGCGTGGGGTGCGTTTCGCGCCACGCCGCCACCGCCTTGAACTGTGCGTCGTTGTTGTTCGGGAAACGCGTGGCGATCGAGTCGCGCACCGCCGTGACCTGCGCGCCGTAGTTGGCGACCGTCTGCGAGACGAAGCCCGGCACGAACGTCATCATCACCACGCCGCCGTTCTTCGGCAGGCGGGCGAGAATCGAGTCAGGCACATTGCGCGGCACATCGGTGATGCCGCGCGCCGCGGCGTGCGACCAGATCACCGGCGCTTCGGTCACCAAGAGCGCCTGACTCATGACCGCCGGCGACGTGTGCGCCAAGTCGACGATCATGCCGAGCCGGTTCATCTCGCGCACGACTTCCTTGCCGAACGCGGTGAGCCCGTTGTTGCGCGGCACATCATTCGCGGCGTCGGCCCAATCCAACGTCACGTTGTGCGTGAGCGTCATGTAGCGCGCGCCGAGTTCGTAGTAGGAGCGCAGCGCGCCTAACGAATTCTCGATCGCATGTCCGCCTTCCATGCCGAGGAGCGAGCCGATCTTGCCCTGCGCATACGCCTTGCGCACGTCGGCCGCGGTGAAGGCGGGCACGAACACGTCGGGATAGCGCGCGATCACGCGTTTGGCGATGTCGATCTGTTCAAGTTGAATGCGCGCATAGCCGGAGTCGCGCACTTCGCCGGGGATATACACCGACCAGAACTGTCCGCCGACCATGCCTTTGCGCAGGCGCGCGATGTCCGTCATGCCGGCGGTCGTGCGGCGGAGATCGTACGCCACGACGTCGAGCGGATCTTTGGCCGCTTCCCGCATCGCCCAGGGCAGATCGTTGTGCCCGTCCACCAGCGGCGTGTTGCGCAGCAGCGTGCGCACATACGCGAGGCGTGTCTCGAGCGACGCCTCCCTGATCGAGACCGCGGCGGCGGCCGGCTTCTTCGCCGCGACCTGCCCCATCGCCACCATGGGGGCACTCATCGCCAACCCAACACCGACCACCCAATACGCCCGACTGTTCTTCAGCATCCGAGTTGCTCCAGATAGTGCGGAAGCATTTTACGCCACCACGGCCAGTCGTGGTTCACGTCATGCCCCCACAGGTCGAAGGTATGTCCGATCTGCTTGCGATCAAGCAGCTCGTGGAACACCCGCGTCGCCTCGGGCTTCTCGTACGCACCCTGTCCGGCCACGATCGCGATCCGGGTGCGATGTCGCAGCGTCTCGAGGGCGCCGCCCTCCATGTTCGCGACGTACCACATGGGGTTGTTGAAGTAGCAGTGGTCGTCGGTGTAGCCGTTGAAGTAGCTGGGCGACAAATCGTAGAAGCCGCTCATGCCAATCAACCCGCCGAAGAGGTCGGGGCGTCGAAACAGCGCGTTGGCCGCGTGGAAGCAGCCAAAGCTGGCGCCAGTGGTGATGGCGCGCGCTTGCCCGTCACCGCAGACGTGGCGGATATAGGGTACCACCTCGTCTTCGATGTACTGCGAGTAGAGCGCCTGACGTCGGCCGGCTTCCGGCACCGGTAAGCTGCGGTCCATCCAGGCGAGTTTGTTGATGCTGTCGATCGAGAAGACGCGAATGCGTCCCTGCAAAAGCAGCGGCTCGATCGCCTTGATCAACCAGAAGCGCTCATTCTCGAGGAAGTCGGCGGCGGCCGTCGGGAAGAGCAGAATGGGCTGACCACGCCATCCGTACGACACGATCGGCATTTCCAGACCGAGCGCTGGGCTGCGCCAGCGGTCCATCCGCTTGGGCAGCGAGGGGTCGACAAACTGTGGGGACATGATAGGGAAAGCTCACCCCAGTGCCGCGTCGGGGCCAGTGCAGTGCGGGCGTACCGTTGCCGGGTAGTGACCGTTTCGTGGTCATTCGGCCGCCGTTTCGGTACCCCGGCACTGCACGTTGTACCGTCCGAGCATATAGCGGCGGACGTCACCGACCACTGGAGGCCTCATGCTCGCTCGCGCATTCGACGCGTCGAACACCCCCTACCTTACGCCGGCTGGCGACGAATCGCAGACGGTCGCGCCGCTCGAAGCCGACGTCTTCCCGCACCACGTGGACGGCATTCCGCCGGGCATCGTCGAGACGGGTAAGTACGTCCTTCGCTTCGCCTGGTCCCGTCACGATCTGCACGCGGTGCAGGCGCTGCGCTATCGGGTGTTCTGCGAAGAGCTTGGCGAAGGGACGCCCGACACCACCGCGCCGGCGGCCACGTCGGCCCGTGAGGCCGATGAACGGGATCCCTGGTTCCACCACCTCATGATCTGCGAGCGAAGCTCCGGCGCGGTGGTCGGCACGTACCGCCTCCAAACGGCCGTCATGGCGGCCACGCGTCATGGGTTCTACAGCGCCACGTTGTTCGAACTGGGCGCCGTGCCGGGAAGCGTGTTGGTTGGCGCCGTCGAAATCGGGCGGGCGTGCGTCGATCCCGCCCATCGCTCGGGACGCGTGCTGCGGCTGCTCTGGAAAGGCATCGCACGCTATCTGCAGTGGAACGACAAGCGATACCTGTTCGGCTGCTGCTCACTCGCCGGCGTCTCCCAGGAACCAGCCGTCGAGGCGTGGCGGGCGCTGCACGCACGGCACGCCATGCACGACCGGATTCTCGTGCGTCCACGGCCCGCCGCGCGGGCCCTCCCCGACGACGGCCGCGTCCGACCCGTGATCGACGCGACCGCGCTCGCCGCGGCGCTTCCGCCGTTGTTCGAAGGCTACCTGGCACTCGGCGCCAAAGTGTGCGGCGCGCCGGCGCTCGACCATGCCTTCGGGACGACCGACTTTCTCGTCTTGCTGGACATCCACGATATGGATGCGCGGAGCTACGCCTCGCTGTTCGGTTGATGCACCCCATGATACGACCGATCGCCACGCCTGCGCTCAGTCCCGTTGGCCGCCAGCTGGTGCGTCGCGGCGTCCGATGGCTGTGCCGCGGTGTGCTGCGCCTGCTGGCCATCGAAGTGCGCGCCGAAGGCCAGCTGGCGGCGGGTCCGGCCTTGCTCGTCGCGAACCATCTGTCGTGGATCGACATTGTCGCTCTCACGGCGTTCTACGACTGCACGTTCGTGGCGAAGGACGACGTGCGGGACTGGCCGCTGGTGGGCGCGCTCGGCGCCGCGCTCGATGTGGTGTGGATCGACCGGCGCCGGAAACGCGACCTCCCACGCGCCGTGGCCGTCCTCAGCGAGACGCTCCGACGCGGTACGCACGTGGTGCTTTTCCCGGAAGGCACCACGACCAACGGTCGCCAGACCCTGCCGTTCCGCTCCTCGCTGCTCGAGGCGGCAGTGATCGCCGGGGTCCCCGTCGTACCGATCGCGCTCTCGACGGCTGCCGCGAACGGTCAGGGCGAAGCGCTCTGTTGGGTTGGCGATGAAGCGCTGTTCGCGCACCTGCCGCGGGTCGCGGCCCTGCGACAGGCCACCTTTGAGATCCGCGTGCTCACGCCCTTGGCTGCCGGACCGACCCGAAAAGTGCAGAGCGCGGCCGCGCGCGCCGTCATTGTCACCGCTCGCCAACGACCGCCCCGTCAGCCCGCCGCGGGAACGGATGTCAGCTTCTTTGCGAAGCAGAACTTCCGGCCAATGGAGAGCTCGGAGCGCGAAATCGCCCGGTAACGCGCAATCTTCTCGGGATAGCGCAGAATCGTGGATTCGTGAAATCCCATGCGGAGAAAGAGCGGCTCGGCCAGTGAAATGGCGAACAGCTCGGGGTAGCCACGTTCCCGCGCCAGCTTTTCCGCCGCCATGATCAGCCGCTGCCCGAGGCCGTTTCCCTGCGCCTCGGTGGCCACCGCGAGCGACACCAGCTCCACGAGCGACGGCGAATACTCGTCGAGTGCGACCTGACCCATCAGCGTGCCGTCGGCGCCGCGCACCACCTGATAATCCTGCAGGTGACTCACGACGAAGGCTTCACTGCGATGCAGCGTGAGTCCGTCCGGGGCGAACATGTTGTTCAGGGCCACGATGTCGGCCACATCATCGTCGTGCGCATGACGCACCCGCAGGGGCCACGCCGCACTCTCCACCGCCGCGGTGTCCGTATCGGTTTCCATCAACGCGACGCGAACACCCGGGTCTTGCCGGCCTTGTCGAACAGGAGCACCTCGAAGGCGTCCTTGGGCGCTCCTTGCTCCATGCCCGGCGACCCCTGTGGCATACCGGGAACGGCCAACCCACGCGCCACCGGCTGCTCACGGAGCAGCTTCTGGATCAGATCGGCCGGCACGTGCCCTTCGATCGCGTACACACCGACCCGCGCCGTGTGGCAGGACTCGAGGGCCGACGGCACACCGAACGACGCCTTCACGCTCGACATGTCGGCCGTGTCTCGGACGGTGACCACGAACCCGGCCTTCCGCACGTGGCTCACCCACTCGGTGCAGCAGCCACAGTTCGGATCTTTATACACGGTCATCGGCGGCAGCGCGGCGCCGGCGGCGGCCCGCGTCGGGGCCGGCTGGGCACCGAGCGCCGTCGCTGCGACCACAGTCGCGGTCGCGGTCGCGAGCGACGCCAGCCCCAGTTGGGCGGCGGCAAGGAAAAAGGCACGCCGCGTGGGCGGTAGAGGAGAGTCCGAGTGTTGGCTCATAACAAAGAAGTATAGCGAATTTGACCGCCGCGAAGGCGCCCCACCGCGGCTCTTCGTATCGCAGCGGCAAGCATCGGGGTTTCCCCGACGCGATCGCGTGGGCTACCTGACGGGCTCGGGCAAAGCGGCAGCCTACACTCTCCTCCCATGACCCCATTTCCACGTATCGCCCGAGGCATTCGATGACCCCCGCACTTAGCGCGGCCGCCGCGGCCCCGCCGCGCGCGTCGGCCGCGACGCTCGACCGGTTCTCGTACGATGACGCCATCGTCCGAAAATTTCTGTTCGCCACGCTCATCTGGGGCGTCGTGGGCATGCTCGTCGGATTGATCATCGCGTTGCAGCTCGCCAACCCGATCTTCAATACCAACCTTGAGTGGCTGTCGTTCGGGCGCCTGCGCCCGTTGCACACCAATGCCGTAATCTTTGCCTTCGCCGGCAACGCGTTCTTCACCGGCTGCTATTACTCCACGCAGCGCCTGTTGAAAGCGCGCATGTTCTCCGATGGGCTGAGCAATTTCCATTTCTGGGGATGGCAGGCCATCATCGTGAGCGCGGCCCTCACCCTCCCGCTCGGCTTCACCCAAGCCAAGGAATACGCCGAACTCGAGTGGCCGATCGACATCGCCATCGCGGTCGTCTGGGTCGCGTTCGCCGTGAACTTCTTCGGTACACTCATCCGGCGGCGCGAGCGACACATCTACGTCGCGCTGTGGTTCTACATCGCGTCGATCGTGACGGTCGCGATTCTGCACATCTTCAACAACCTGTCCATGCCGGCCGGGCTGTTCAAGAGCTACAGCATCTACGCCGGCGTCCAGGACGCGTTCATGCAGTGGTGGTACGGGCACAACGCCGTGGCCTTCTTCCTGACCACGCCGTTCCTCGGCCTGATGTACTACTTCATGCCCAAGGCCGCCGAAGGGCCGGTGTTCAGCTACAAGCTGTCCATCCTGCACTTCTGGTCGCTCGTGTTCATGTACATCTGGGCCGGTCCGCACCACCTGCACTACACGGCGCTCCCCGAGTGGGCGAGCACCGTCGGCATGCTCTTCTCCGTCATGCTCTGGGCTCCCTCGTGGGGTGGCATGATCAATGGTCTGCTCACGTTGCGCGGTGCCTGGCACAAGGTCGCGTCGGATCCGATTCTCAAGTTCTTCGTCGTTGGCATTACCGCGTACGGCATGTCCACGTTCGAGGGCCCGATGCTTTCGATCAAGAGCGTCAACGCGCTGGCCCATTACACCGACTGGATCATCGCCCACGTGCACACGGGCGCCCTCGGCTGGAACGGCTTCATGACGTTCGGCATGGTGTACTGGCTGCTGCCGCGTCTTTTCCAGACGGAGATCTACAGCAAGAAGGCGATGGAGCTGCATTTCTGGATCGGCTCCGTGGGCATCGTGCTGTACGTCGTCGCGATCTACAGCGCCGGCGTGACCCAGGGCCTCATGTGGCGCGCCTTCGACGCGACGGGACGCCTGGCCTATCCCGACTTCGTGGAGACGGTACTCAAGCTGATGCCGATGTACTGGATGCGCGTGGTCGGCGGTTCGTTCTTCATCGTCGGCATGTTCATCTTCGCGTGGAACATCATGATGACGTGGATGCGTCGCCCGGCGCGCTACGAGGTGCCCATCATCGAAGCGGCGCCGCTGTCGCCGAAGTACGTGGACGACCACCCGGCGGTGCCGGCCAGCGGACTCTGGGCGCGCTTCAATCAGGTGCAGTGGCACCGCGCGTGGGAACGCGCGCCGATGCTTTTCACCGCGCTCACGATCCTCGCAGTCGTGGTCGCGTCGCTGTTCGAGATTCTCCCCACGTTCCTGATCAAGTCGAACGTACCGACGATCGCGTCGGTCAAGCCGTACACGCCGCTCGAGCTGGCCGGTCGCGACTTATACATCGCCGAGGGCTGCTTCAACTGCCACTCGCAGATGGTACGTCCGTTCCGCTACGAGACCGAGCGCTTCGGTGAGTACTCGAAGCCGGGTGAGTCGGTGTACGAGCATCCGTTCCTCTGGGGCTCGCGTCGCATCGGACCCGATTTGGCCCGTGAGGGCGGCAAGTTTCCCGACCTCTGGCATGTGCGCCACTTCGAGAATCCGCGCGCCGTCACGGCCAAGTCGATCATGCCGGCCTACGCGCACTTCCTGACCAAGTCGATCGACTTCGAGCAGATCCAGTCGCGTGTCGACGCGATGGCGATGGTCGGCGTGCCGTACGGCGACGCGTTGAACAAGGCACCCGCCATGGCCCGCGAACAGGCGAAGACGATTGCCGCGGCGATCGTGGAGCAGGGTGGTCCGCGTGGACTCGAGGACAAGCAGATCGTGGCGATGGTCGCCTACATGCAGCGCCTCGGTCGTGACATCAAGGTGCAGAAGACTGCGTCGAAGGGGGCCCTGTGAAGCTCTCCGACATCATGAGCTACGCCGATCTCTCGAACTACGCCGAGATCGCGCTGGTGCTCTTCCTCGGCGTGTTCGTCGCCATCACGATCCGCACGTTTCTTCCGTCACGGAGCCGCGAGCTGCACGAGGCGTCGCTGCTGCCACTCGAGGATGATCACGTGATCACGCCTCGCTCTCAGGAGCGCTGACCATGTCCAGCCAGGACAAGCAGGACAAGCGGGACAACAAGAACTTCGAGTCCACGAACGAACGGCTCATCGAGCACTCGTATGACGGCATCCAGGAATACGACAACCCGATGCCGCGCTGGTGGCTGCTGACGTTCGCCGGCACGATCATCTTCGCCGTGATCTACCTCTTCAATGTCGGCCCCGTCGGCAACGGCAAGGGACGCATTGCGGACTACGAAGACGAACTGAAGGCCTTCGCCGCGGCGCATCCCGCGCCGACCGGCGAGGTGTCCGCCGATAAGCTGCTGGCGATGGTGAAGGACAAGGACGCCGTGCATGAAGGCGAGGAGACGTTCACGAAGTACTGCGCCTCGTGCCACCGCATGGATGGCGGCGGTCTGATCGGCCCGAATCTCACCGACAACGCGTGGATTCACGGCGGACAGATCACCGACATCTACAAGACCCTCATGAACGGCGTGCTCGAGAAGGGCATGCCGGCCTGGGGCACGATGCTCAAGCCGGAACAGGTCGAACAAGTCGTGGCCTACGTGGCATCGTTGCAGGGATCGAATCCTGCGAACCCGAAGGCACCACAAGGAACACCGGTTACCCCGTGAGCTCAGCTGCACCATCGGGTATGGGGAGGCCCCCTTCGGGGCGCGTCCTCCCCACACTCAACGAAGACGGCACCCGCCGCTGGATCCGTCCCAAGCCGTCGCATGGCGCGTGGTGGAAGAAGCGGCAAGTCGTGGCGTATCTGCTGATGGCGGCGTTCTTCGCGGCGCCCCATCTGCGCGTGTTCGGCAAGCCCGTGTTTCTCATGGACCTGCCGCACCGTCAGTTCACCCTGATGGGCTACACGTTCCTGCCTACCGATACGCTGCTGTTCATGCTCGTGATGGGCAGCGGCGTGATCGGCATCTTCCTCATCACCGCGCTCTTCGGGCGCGCGTGGTGTGGCTGGGCCTGTCCGCAAACCGTGTATCTCGAATTCCTGTTCCGTCCGATCGGGCGCTGGTTCGACGGCGGCTACACGGGGTCGCGGAATCTCGACAAGCAGGGCTCGTGGTTCACGCCGCGACGCATCGCGAAGTACCTCACGTTCTTCGCGATGGCGCTGTTCGTGTCGCACACGCTGCTGGCGTTCTTCGTGGGCACCGAGCAGCTGTACGGCTGGATGGCCAACCCGCCGTCGGAGCATCCGACCGCGTTCTTCTTCGTGGTGCTGTTCACCGGACTGGTGTGGTTCAACTTCACCTACTTCCGCGAACAGACCTGTCTCATCGTCTGCCCCTACGGTCGCTGGCAGGCCGCGCTGATCGATCGCCAGTCGGTGATCGTGGCGTACGACTACGTGCGTGGCGAACCGCGCGAGCACGCCGGCAAGACGCGTGACCCGAAGGCCGGCGATTGCATCGACTGCGGCGCCTGCGTGCAGACCTGCCCCACCGGCATCGACATCCGCAACGGGCTGCAGATGGAGTGCGTGCACTGCACGCAGTGCATCGACGCCTGCGACGACATCATGACGAAAGTCGGCAAGCCCACGGGGCTCATTCGCTACTCGTCACAGGATGCGATCGCCGGCAAGCCGCGGCACCTGCTGCGCATGCGCACGATTCTCTATCCCGTCGTGCTCACCGTTCTGATCGGCGGGCTCATCACCGCGCTCTTCCTCAAGGAATCGGCCGACCTGACCGTGCTGCGCGGCGGACTCGACGGCCCGTTCACGGAAGAAGCCGACGGACGCGTGTCGAATCAGATTCGCATCAAGATCACCAATCGCCGCAGTGAGACGATGCCGTACACGATCACGCTCGACGGCCTCACCCAGGCGGGACTGCGCCCCGACGAGATCACCATCGTGGCACCGGAAAATCCGCTCACCGTCGATGCCGGTGCGACCCGTAGCACCAGCCTCTTCGTGCTCCTCCCGCGTCGCGGGTTCGCGAATGGGGAGCGCATGATCACGATCAGCGTCACCGACGGTCGTCGTTATCAGGAGTCGGTCAGCTACCGGCTGCTCGGCCCGGTCGGCAACGCTCCAACCGGCAAATTTCGATGAAAGCGGGCATGGGCTGGCCTATCGGTATTACGGTGATTCTCGGCGCGACCGTGGCCGCGAATCTCGTGATGATGCGGATTGCGAACAACGATCCCGCCTTCTCGGTCGAGCCGGACTACTACAAGAAGGCGGTGTTCTACGACTCCACGATGGCGCAGACGCACCGCAATCTCGATCTCGGGTGGGGGGTGCAGGCGTTCGCGGACTCGATCGTGGCCGGCCAGCCCACGCGCGTGCGCGTGGTGCTGCGCGATGAGAAGGCGCTGCCACTGCTCGGCGCGCACGTGGAAGCCACCGTGCTCTTCAACGCGCGCGCGAACGATCTGACCACCGCCACGCTCACCGACGAAGGCGCCGGCGTGTACACGGCCACCGTGCCCATCAACGCGCCCGGCATCTGGGAAGTCCGGGTGAACGCGACGCGGGATACGTCGCACTTCACGTCGAGCACGCGCATCACCGCCGTGCGGGCCGCATCGCGGGCAACCGGGGCCGGACGCTAGGCATGATCGGTACCGCGTCGGGCATTCTGGTCGCCAGCCTCGTGGGGAGCGTGCACTGCGCCGGCATGTGCGGCGGCTTCGTGTGCTTCTACACCGGATCCGGCAGCGGGACCGACGCCGCAGCGCTCCGCGCCCACGCGATGTACAACGTGGGACGTCTCACCTCGTATCTCACGCTCGGCGCGATCGCCGGGGCCATCGGCGCCGGGGTGTCGTCATTGGGTGCCATGGCCGGCGTGCAGCACGCAGCCGCAGTGGTCGCCGGCGCCCTCATGGTCGGCTGGGCGATCAGCACCATCGCCGCCCAGCGTGGTGTGCGACTCGGGGCGCTGCGCGCGCCCGAGTCATGGCAGCGCGCCATGGGCCGCGTGCTGCACGCCGTACGGGAGCAGCCGATGGCCACGCGCGCCTGGCTGACGGGCCTGCTGACCACGATGCTGCCCTGTGGATGGCTCTATGTGTTCGTCGCGACCGCAGGCGGCTCGGGCAGTATCCGCGCCGGCGTGCTCACGATGGCCGTGTTCTGGCTCGGCACGGTCCCAGCGTTGCTCGTGGTCGGTCTCGGTGCGCAGCGGCTGTTTGGTCCGCTGCGCCAGCGGCTGCC
>CAMBRJ010000003.1 GCA_945870175.1 Gemmatimonas phototrophica | reverse complement strand
GTTCGGTGGCGAATACATCGAGCGCCGCCGCGCGCAGCCAGCCGTTGTCGAGCGCTTCGGGCAGTGCGGTCTCTTCGACCACCGAACCGCGGCCGGCGTTCAAGAGCCCCGCGCCCTGACAACGTGACAGCACGTCGCGCGAGATCAGGCCGCGCGATGCCGGTGTATCGGGCACGGCCACCACGATCCAGTCGGCGTCGCCCACCAGATTCGCGATTTCGCTCGCCGCGTGCACCGCGCTGAACGCCGCGCTGTTGTCGGTTCCGCTGACAGTCCCGCTGCGCGACACGCCGGTTACGTGCACGCCCAACGCCTGTAGTGCATGTGCGATGGCGCGGCCGATGTCTCCTGTGCCCACCACGAGGGCCCGCGTGCCGGCCACTCGCGCGATGTCACGGGGCGCCCAACGGCGCTCGCGTTGCGCTTGGGCCAACTCCAGCACCTGTAGCTGGATCGCGAAAATGCGCGAGACCGCCCACTCGGCGATCATCGGACCGAACGATTCTGGGCTGCGCGTGAGCAGGATGGACGGATCGAGATTGGACGACATCCACGAATCGACGCCGGCACCAGTGCACTGAATCCAGCGCACGTTCCCCATATCCGCGACCGACGGCGGACGCTTGAAGCCGATATACGCCTCGGCCCACGCGAGATCCTCAGCGGTGATCTCGGTGAACACCTTGCCGCGCAGCTCAAGGTCGGGGCGACGCGCGCGAATGGATTCGGCGATGCCGACATGCGCGTTGGCGCCGATGGCGATGCGCCGAGGCGCGAACGGAAGCGGGAAGCTCATCAGGCGGCCTGGTGTTGAGAAGGAGACGAACCAATGGCATCACCGACGGCGTTGCAGGCGAGCACCGTGGCAAAGATGAAGAGGCCGGGGAAGATCGCGAGCCACGGCTCGCTTGTCATCGCGGTCTGCGCCTGATAGAGCATGTTGCCCCAGCTGGCGGTGGGTGGCTGCACGCCGACGCCGAAAAAGCTCATCGTGCTTTCCAGCAGGATGCCGCGACCAATGGCGAGCGTGGTAGCGACCGTGGCGGCGGGAATGATACCGGGAACGATATGGCGCACGATGACGCCGAGCGGATTGGCGCCGATGGCCCGCGCGGCCTGCACGAAATCGAGCGACGACAACGATTGCACTTCGGCCCGCACGACGCGCGCCGTTTCCATCCATCCGGCGGCGGCGACCAGCAGGATCAGCATGGGCACGCCCGGCTGCAAGACGGCGGCGCCGAGCATCAGCAGCGGGAGGCGCGGAATGGCGAGCATCGCGTCGGTGGCGCGCATGAGCGCGTCGTCGACCCAGCGTCCGGCGTACCCGGCCACCGCGCCGACGGCGACGCCGATGGCCGCGCTCATGAGTGCCGACAGCACGCCGATGGCGAGCGAAACGCGGGCTCCCACCAGCACACGCGTCAGGACGTCGCGCCCGAGTTCATCGGTGCCGAACCAGTGCACCACCGATGGCGCCGCACGACGGTTGGCCAAATCGAGTGCATCGGCGGCGAAGGGCGCGAGATACGGGGCCAGCAGCGACGCCACCACGAGCGTGGCGAGAAAGAGCAGACCACCGCGCGGTCCAGCCTTCATGCGGCGCCCCGCGTGCGCGGGTCGATGCACCGCACGGCGATATCGGCCAGCAGATTGAGCACCATCACGGCCATGGCGCCGCACATGAGAAAGGCCATGAGCACGGGATAGTCGCGCTTCACGAGCGACTCGGTGAACAGGCTACCCACGCCAGGCCAGGCGAACACACTTTCGGTGACGACCGCACCCGACGCCATCATGGCGGCATCGAGCAGTACCACGGTAATGAACGGACCAAGCGCATTGGGTAGCGCGTGATGCCACAGTACGCCGCGCTCGGAGACGCCGCGCACACGCGCCGCATTCATAAACGGTCGGCCAATCGTTTCGCGCATGGCTCGGCGTAAATAGCGCGACCACGCGGCAGCTTGCACGGCGGCCAGCACGACCACCGGCAGCACGAGGTGCGCGATCCGATCCGCGAACGAATTGGCACCGAACGACGCGCGCCCTGACGACGGCAGCCACCCCAACGTGATCGCGAACACCAGCTGCAGCAGCAAGCCAAACCAAAACACCGGCAGCGAAATGCCCGCCACCGCGACCAACGATGTGACACGATCGAACAGGCGATGCACCGACGCCAGGACGCCTACGGGCAGCGCCACGCAAAGCGCCAGCACGGTGCTCGCGCCGACCAGTTCGAGCGTAGCGGGCACGCGCTCGAGTACACGGTCGAGCACGGGACGACCGTCGGCAAAACTGTAGCCCCAGTCGCCGCGCACGAACGCCGACAGCCACGACACATACTGCGCCGCGAGCGGACGATCGAGTCCCATGGCGGCCCGCAGTCGCTCGATGTCTTGTGGGCGCACATTCGGATTCTCGAGGTACGCCGCCAGCGGACCGCCCGGCACCGCCTGCAGGAGGGCGAACACCAGTACCGAGATGAGGACCAGCAGCGGTGCACTCTGCAGCACCCGCCGCATGATCATGCCACGCATCGTGCCCGCGATCACGGCCTGCCGATCTCCCACTGGTACACGTTCCAGAACGGGCCGGCGTTGGTCGGATTACCGGTGAAGCCTATCAGGGACCGCGGCACGGCGTCGACCTTGGCGGTGTTGTACAGCACGATCTCCGGGGCGAGCGCGGCGATCCGACGCTGCGCGTCACGCAGCAGTGCGTTGCGCTGTGCCACATCGGCGGTGCGATCGGAGCGATACAGCAGCGCCGACAACTCGGCGTCGTTCACGTAGTTGATGTTGCGCCCAGCCGGTGGCATACGATCGCCGGCAAAGAACAGCGTGAGCTCCGGGTCGGCGCCCATCTGCCACCAATGCAGCATGGCGTCGAAATCGCCCGTAAACCACACACTGCTAATGGTCGTACCATCCAGCAGCTTCACCGTCATCTCGGCGCCGACGTCGCGAAACGCCTGCTGCAATGCCTGCGACACGTTTTCGCGAATCGCGAAGCCCGACTGCGTGATGAGCGTAAACGCGAGCCGCTTGCCGTTCTTCATCCGGATGCTATCGGCGCCGAGCACCCAGCCCGCTTCGGTGAGCAGCGCGCGTGCGCGCTCCGGATCGAATTCGTAGGTCGGCACCTGCGGCTCGTAGGCCGCGGAGAGCGGCTGGATCGGACCGTTCACCACTTCCACCTGGCCGTCGAGAATCGTGCGCACGAGCAGATCGCGATTGACCGCATGGGCCAGCGCCTGCCGCACCTTCACATCGGCGAACGGCGTAAAATGCTTCTGGTTGAGCGTGACATGTTCGTAGCCGTTGCCGACCACGCGGTTCATCCGCAGGCCGGCGATAGCCTCCAGCTCGCGCACCTTGTCCCACGCCACCAGGGCCACCATGTGCACTTCGCCCGACTTGAGGAGGTTGATGCGGGTGGTGGTGTTCGTGAGGAAGCGGAATAGCAGCTGCTTGATCTTCGGATACTCCGGGCCACGCCAGTAGCCTTCGGCGCGCTCGAGCAGGATGTACTCGCCCGTCTTCCACTCCTTCACCTTGTACGGACCGGTGCCGAGTGGCGCGCGATTGTAATCGTTGGCGGTATTGAGATCGCGCCCCTCGAGCACGTGCTTCGGGAGTGCCCCGCGCACGAACTGGAGCTGGTACGGCGCGTACACCTCCTTATAGTGCACGACGGCCGTGAGCGCGTCGGGCGTATCCACTGAGGCGATGCGGTCAAAGCCATCAACGCTTTCGGGCTTCCAGTCACCCTTGTTGATGGCATCCACCGTGAACTTCACATCGGCCGACGTATGCGGCACGCCGTCGTGCCACTTCACACCGGGGCGGAGCTTCCACGTCACGTCCATGCCGCCGTCGGCGCGCACGACCACGCCGCCATTTTCCGTGGTCGGAATCTCGGCGGCCAGCACGGGGATGATCTTCATCGCCTCGTCATTGGTGACGAGGCCCTCTACCACGCCCGCCTCGATGTCTTCGAGAATGTGCGTGGCGTAGCGGTTCATCGTATCGGGCTCACGGTCGTAGCCCACGATGAGCAGCTCATTCGACGGGCCGGTGCGGGACGTCTCCCCGCCGCAGGCCACGAGTGTCGCACCGAGCGCGGCGGCGACGCCAAGCGCCGAGGAACGCGCCGAGCGGCGGGATAGGCGAACTGACCAACGCATCATGACGTTGCCGTGAGGAGTCGCGCCGCGAGCGCCACAGGGATGGATCCCCGGCTCAACAGCGCATCATGAAAGTGCCGCGGCGAGTAGTCCGGTCGCTGGCGCATGGTGTCCCGCAGATCGAGAATGCCCTGCGTGCCCAGCCAGTACATCACGGCGGTGCAGGGAAACATCGAGTTCTTAGTGGCTTCACCAATGGCGACCGCCTCCGGCATGCCGACTTCGTGCACGTAGTACGCCACGGCCTCGGCGAAGGTGAACTCGCCGGTGTGCAAACGGATGTCGACGATGGCGCGCGCCAGCATGCGCACACGACTTTGTTGCTCCGCGGCACGCTCGAGAGGCGTGAGAAATCCGAGTTCGTCGGCGAGTTCGGTGGCGTAGCAGGCCCACCCTTCCGCCATCGAGCCGCCAAGGAACATGCCGATACGGCTCGCGCAGTCTACGGCAGCGATCTTGCCGATCCGTGAGTGCGACCGATGGGTGGCGTGCCCGTTCTGCACATGATGGCCGAGCGCGCCGTGATGCACGACGTGATTGAGCGTGATCGTGCTGCGATTCCACACCTTCAGGCGGCGTTCGCGCTCGTCGGGGGCGATGGTGTCGTCGATGGGGGTAACGAGATACCGGTGCTCGGGGCGGGGTTCGTACGGTGCCGGCGAGCGATAAAACAGAAAGTAGAGTTGCGGCGCGATGTCGCGGGCCCACACGGGAATGGGCACGTAGCGCAGCGGCCAGTCGGGCCAGCTGACCTGATCGTGCTGCAGCGCAAGATCCCGGCACGCATCGAACTGCGACGTGAAGGTGGCGAGATAGTCGGCTTCGGCAGGGCGATCGTCGGCGAGCTTCGCGCCGAGGGCCTCAGGGGAGCCGGCAACGTCGGTCGCGAGCGCGTGGAAACGCGCCTTGGCCGCGGGCATGTCGCCGAGCACGCGTTGCAGCACTTCGGCAGACGACTGCGCACAGAAGTGCCCGCGCTGCAGCAGGATGTCGTAGGCTTCGACGCCGACGGCGTAGCCCGAGTGCACGTCGTGTGGCAACAGGAAGAGCCAGTGTGCCGCGCCGTCGAATGCCCGCGCTGCATCCGCCGCCGCGTCGGTGATCGACTGACGTTCCACGCGGTCGATCTGGTGCTCGTCGCACCAGAGACGCAATGGCCCCCGCAGGAACGCGGCGAATGCGCGCGCCTCGCGGGTAGCGCGATCGATCCAGATCGCGGGGACCGGTTCGGTGAGCGCTGCCGGCATCGCACCAAGGAACGCCGGGATGGCGCGGAGTCGTGCCGTGATCGCCGCGGTGCAGGACGGCATGGGCTGCGTGGGACGCAGCAATAACGAGACGATGCTGAAAATCGCCTCGCCGGTCCAGAGCACGGGATTCCGGTCGTGGAAGAAGCGGCTCTGCGTTTCGAGAATGCGGAGGTCGATGTTGGCGCGCGCCAACTCGGCGTCGACGGCATCGATATCGGCGGCGAGGACATCGTTGCTGCGGTGTGGCGACGCGCTGAACAGCGCGTCGTGCAGCTCGGCCAGCTCGGCCACTTCGGTGTCGCGCGCGTCACGCGACCAATCGGGGAGATGATGGTCATGCGTGTGCAGTCCCGTGAACGTGGCGTTTACGGGGTGTCGCGCGAAGTAGTGCGAAAGAAAGCGGTCGAGTGTAGCCGTCGTATCGTGGCTCAGGATGCCGATCCCGCGGTGGAAGGCTGTTCGAGCGGAATGTTCACCCAGCGGCGTTCGCGGAACGAGCGCTCGACGGCATTGATGAGCTCCTGCACATGCGCCCCATCTTCAAAGTTGCCTTCGTTGCCCTCCACCTCGCCGCGGATCTCGGAGATGAACGAGCCGATGAGGTTCGCGTAAAACAGCGAACGCCACGATTCGCGTGCACTGCCGCCGGCCGGATAGAAGCGCTGCGGAATCTCGAGCTCCTTGAACTCCACGGCGTCGGCCGTCGCACCTTTCAGCGTTTCGCAGATGCCGTTCTCTTCCACCAGTCGGCAGATCAAGGCGCCCTTGCTGCCATACACCCGCGCTTCGATGCCGGGATAGTTTCCGACGGTCACGAAGCTGGTTTGAATGGAGCCAATGCCGCCGTTGTCGAACTCGCCGATAAATATGTCGCCATCGTCGATATTCATGCGCATCATCGTGCCGGTGGCGCGCACCATGCGCTCGGGGATGAAGTTCTTCATCGTGCCCACCACCGACTTGAAGCGACTGCCCATGAACAGGTGGCCGATGTCCATGATCGGCGCGCCGTAGCCTTCCAGCGACGAGACGTGAATCTCCGTTTGGTCGGCCTCATGATCGACCTGACGCAACGGCGTTTGCGGATCGAGCCACTGCGAGTTCTGCTCGTAGCCGTTGAAGATGAACGGCGTGCCGATATACCCCTCGTCGATCAGCGCTTTCATGTAGCGCATGGCCGGCGAGTAGCGGAAGGTGAAGCCGAGCTTGGTCTTGAGGCCTTTGCTGGCGGCCAGGGCGGCCGCCCGTCGCGTTTCGGTGAAATCATACGCCACGGGCTTCTCGCACAGCACATGCTTGCCGGCTTCCAGTGCCGCGCAGCTCAATGCAAAGTGCGTGGCGCTGGGGGTGCAGACGTCGACCACATCGATATCGGTACGCGCGATCAGCTCTTCGTGTGTGGCATACACATTGGGAATGTCGAACTGCGCCGCGAACTCGCGGGCACGCTCGACGATGGGATCGGCGATCGCGACGATAGTGCAACGCGGATCGCGCTTCCAGCCAGGCAAGTGCGCGAACTGTGCCCAGGCGCCGGCGCCGAGCACGCCTACACGAACGATGTCGTTGCTGGCGGTCACTGAATTACCCGTGAGGTGTCACCCGGCAGCAGCAGCTGCCGGTGCGCCCAGATCGGCGCGATGCCGTTCTTCATAACGCGTTCGTGGAACTCGCGGAGGTTGAACTTGTCACCCTGTGCCGCCTGTACATCGCGCCGCAGCGTGAGCATGCCGCGCTTGCCCAGGAAGTAACCGCCGTAGGTGGGGTCGTAGGTGCCGCGTTCCGCTTCACGTTTGGCGGCGGGAGCCGCGACATAGGCCTGTTGCTCGAAGCAGGCCTGCGCCTGGGCGAGCGTCCATTCGCCGGTGTGCAATCGAATGCCCGACAGCAATCGACAGATGCGCGTGAGCGCGTCACTGAGTTGGGCGAGTGCATAGCGCGGGTCGCCGTTCATGAAACCCTGCTCGACGACCAGCTCTTCGGAATAGTGCGCCCAGCCGTCCTGTCCAGAAGACGGCTGCGGAAACGGATTCAGACCGATCCAGATGCGACGGATCTTGCCCGGCGTGTCGCGCATGTGCACGGAGTGCAGCCAATGACCGGGCATCGCTTCGTGCGCCGACGTGATCGCCAGTGAGGCGAAGTTGAAGCGTTCGAGCCATGCGTCCTGCTGCGCGAGCGATTCGAGCGAGTCGGCGTCGGTGATGTAGTAGAAACTTTGCAACGGCGTCTTTTCGAGCGGGGGCGACGCGTGCATCGACGCGAAGCCCAGCGAAAACGGCTGCGCGGGTTTGACCACGACATGTTCGCCATTGGGCACCACGGCCAGATTCTTGGCCGCGACGAAGCGCGTGAGCGAATCCACGACAGCCTGTGCGGCCGCGACGACCTCGCCGCGCTTGGGATGATTGCGGCGGATCGTGAGCCACGTGGCCTGCGGATCGGCGCCGGGCGCCAATCGCCGCGCCGCGGCGCGGAAGCGCTCCTGCGCCAGCTGCAGTTCGCGCTCACCCAGCGCGGCCAGGTCGGCCAGCGGCACGTCGATGAGTTCTTCCGCGCGATAGCGTCGGGCGACGGCGTCACCACCGACCTTCCACTCGCCGTTGGCGGTGGGGAGTACAGTCTTCTCGAAATCGGCGGTGTACGCGTCGATGGCCTTCGCCGCGACGGTCGCCGCGCTCAATAGTGAATCCATGAGCGGTGTGCCGTTCGCCGTGACGAAGGCGACGGGCAGGTCGGTGGTGAGCATCGTGGATGCGCCGCGCATCATGCCGAGTCCGCGTTCGGCGAAGATCCGGGGCGGCGTGACGATGTTCGTGCGCGCCGCCTGAAGCAATGCGGGCACACCGGCGAGCTTGGTGATGATCCGACGCATGCGCACCGGCGCCGCCTCGTTTTCCATCGTCATCAGGTTGTGCACGCCATCCGACAACGCACTGGCGTACGTCATCGGATTCCGCTTCCAGTTCTCCAGCGTTTCCTGCTCGAGCAGCCAGCCGTCGATCACGCCGGCGAGAATGCGTTTGTCCACGCGTTCGTCGGGGGTGAGTGACGAATCGCTGAACGCCGCGAGCTCGGCCGCTGCCGTCTTGAGCGTCGTGATCTCGGCGGCGATGGCCGCCGCGGAGAAGTCGTCAAGCTGGTCGTCGTGATCGTGCAAGCCGTTGCCGGCGGCGATCGAGGGATGACGGCGCGCGAAGCCGTCGAGATAGCGGTCCACGAAGGGGGCGAACCCGGCGGTGGCGGGAACGGCGTCCGCGGCCTGCTCGGCGGGAGCGCAAGCGGTGCCGAGCGCGAGCAGTGCGAGCGCGGCGAGTCGGGTTTGGGTTCGCATCGGGGCTTAACCTGTGGCCGATCTCCCCCCTTTGCAAACGATTTGTCTGCATATTCGCCGAGACGAAGGCTGTCGTTGTTGTTCATTGACCATCGACCCCATTCCACCATGCTTTGCCGTTCTCGGTGTGCCGTAACCCGGTGGATGATGGCGATCTCGGGCATCTTGCTCACGAGCACGCTCGCGCGACCGGTTGAATCGCTGGCGGCGCAGCCTGCCCCGTTGCCGGCCGATCAACAGGAGGCACGCGCCATCCTGCGGCAGCTGGTGAACATCAACTCGACGACCGGCACGCCCGGGGTGCGTCGGGCGGCGCAGGCCGTGGCCGCCCGGTTACTGGCGGCCGGCTACCCGGCGGTCGACGTGCAGCTTCTTGGCCCACGTCCGGAACTCACGTCACTCGTGGCGCGCCTACGCGGACGGGCCTCGGGCAAGAAGCCGATGCTGCTGATGGCGCATCTGGACGTCGTGGCCGCCAACCGGAGTGACTGGCCGACCGATCCGTTCACGATGGTCGAGAAGGACGGCTGGTACTACGGGCGGGGTGCCGAGGACAACAAGGCCGGTGTGGCCGCGATCGTCGCGAATATGGTGCGTTGGAAGCGCGAGAAGTTCGTGCCGGATCGCGACATCGTGGTGGTGCTCACGGCCGATGAGGAGACCACCAGCGGCTCGATGATGTGGCTGCTCACGAATCACCGCGCGAAGCTCGACGCGGAATACGCCCTCAATACCGACGCCGGCGGCGGGGCGCTCGACAAGGGCACGCCCGTGTCGAACTCGGTGCAGGCCGCGGAGAAGGTGTTCGCCAACTTCAAGCTCGAGTCCACGAACCTCGGCGGGCACAGCTCGGTGCCGCGGAAGGACAACGCGATCTACGATCTCTCGGCGGCCCTGATCACGTTCGGCGCCTCGGAGTTTCCGATCCGACTCACCGAGGTGTCGCGCGCCTATTTCCAACAGAGCGCTGCCACTCAGACCCCCGAGGTGGCCGCCCTCATGCGTGCCGTGGCCGCGCAACCGATGAGCGCGGCCGCTGCGCAGTCGCTGGCTGCCACGAATCCGTACTGGAACTCGGTGATGCGCACGACCTGCGTGGCCACGCTGCTGACCGGCGGACATGCCGATAATGCGCTGCCGCAGCGCGCCTCGGCCAACATCAATTGCCGCATGCTCCCCGATGAGGTGCCCGACTCGGTGCGGGCCGCCATTCAGCGTGTGGTGGGGTCGCTGGCCAAGGTCACGGCCGATGGGCCAATTACGCCGAGCCCGGCGTCGCCGTTACGCGCGGATGTCATGGGCGTGGTGGAGCGACTCACGAAGGAGCGATTCCCCGGCGCTGTGGTGGTGCCCGAGATGTCCACCGGCGCCACCGACGGACTGTTCACGCGCAATGCCGGCATCCCCACCTACGGCATCTCGGCCATCTTCTTCGAACAGCTGGAACCGAGCCGTGCCCACGGCCAGGACGAGCGCGTGGGGGTGAAAGCGTTCCACGACAGCGTGGAATTCTGGTACCGCATGGTGAAGCAGCTCGCGTCGCCGGCGATTACTCCGTAGCCGATTCCGCTGTCGGCGATTACGCCGTGGGCTGCCGCAGCGGCTTCACCGCGAGCGTGAGCACGAGTCCGACGGCGAGCAGCCCAGCCAGCAGCATCAGCGGTTGGTCGTAGATGTGGACGCGCGGTTCGCCCGGGGCCAGCGCCGCGCGGGCGCGCTCGGACAGCTGGGTGATGATCACCGGTCCCATGACCGCCGCCACGCTCCACGCGGTGAGCACGGCGCCGTGAATCGCCCCCACGTTGCGCGAGCCGAACAGGTCGGCCAGGAACGCCGGCATGGTCGCGAAGCCGCCGCCGTACATGGTGAATACCGTGAGCAGGCAGGCCAGGAACGGCCACCACGCACCCATCAGCGCGAAGCGCGGAATGGCCAAAAACAGTGCGAACTGCGCCACGAAAAAGATGAGATACGTGGTGCGTCGACCCATCAGATCAGACGCGCTCGACCAGAGCAGCCGTCCGCCGGCGTTGAACAGGCTGATCACCGCCACGATGGCCGCGGCCTGCTTGGGGGTGCGGCCGAAGAGGTCCTGCATCATGGGTGACGCCTGGGCGAGAATGCCGATCCCGGCGGTGACGTTCACACAGAGCATGCCCCACAGCAGCAGGAACTGCGGCGTGCGCACTGCTTCACTGCGAGTGAGTCCGGTGACCGCCGGTGTGGTTCCCCCCGGCAGCGATTCGGGGGCGGGGCGAAGCAGCAGCGCCCCGGCCGACATGAGCGCGAAGTACACCCCGCTCAGCACGAACAGGGCGCGCGCCACGCCCATCTGCTCGATCAGAAACGCATTCGCGTAGCCGCCCAGAAATGCCCCGCCACCGAATCCCATGATGGCGAAGCCCGTGGCCATGCCGCGTCGCTCGGGAAACCACTTCACCAGCGTGCTCACCGGCGCGATGTAGCCGATGCCGCAGCCGATGCCGCAGAGAATACCGAGCCCGAGAAACAGCAGGAGCGGCTGCTGCCAGAGCAGGCCGAGCCCGCCAAGTGCAAGTCCGCCGGCGAAGAACATCGCCGACGTCTTGGCTGCGACGCGCGCGCCCCGACGCTCCACCCAGGGTCCCATCGTGGCGGCGCTCAGGCCGAGCAGCACGAGCGCGGCGGTGAACGTGGTGTACGGCGGACTCCCCCACCACGGCTGCGGCGGGAGCGCGGCGACGATCGGGCGATTGAGCGTGCTCCAGGCGTACACCGAGCCGATGCCCAGATGGACGAGGACGGCGCCGAGGGGGATGGTCCATCGAGATTTCGACATATGGCGGAATCAACCATATATCCGCCCGATCCGTGCCGGGTACTTTGCGGCATGTCTTCGCGCGAAAGTCCGATCGCGGCCCAGCGGGCCCGGAATGCCCGCCTCACCGCGCAGGCCGAACAGATCGCCCGCGCCGATGGCGCCGAACACGGAGTGCCGGAGTTGCCGGTGATCCTGCTACCGGCGAACTCGCGTAACACGACCGAGCTCCCCGAGGAGTCGCGCGACGCGTTTCTGGACAAACTGCGCGGTACGATCGCCGAGGCGTTTCTCGAGGCGGTCCGGGATAACAGCGCGTCGATGACCGCCGAGGCCGAATCGGCCCGCGCGGATGCGGGCTGGGCGCTGCCCGACTCGATCCCGGCGATGCCGGATATCATCGGCGCGAGCTGTGGGACCTGTGGTGGCGAGTGCTGCACCGCCGGCGGGACGCACGGATTTCTGCACGCCGACAGCATCATGCGGGTGCGGGCGCAGCTGACCGACGATGGGGAGACGGTGACCCCGGAGTCGCTGGAGGCGCGGTATGCGTCGTACCTGCCGGCCCGTCATTACCGTGGTTCGTGCGTGTTTCACACCACGACCGGCTGCAATCTGCCGCGTGCGATGCGCTCGAATCTGTGCAACCGGTATGTGTGCGGCGGTCTGGCCCAGCTCACACGGGCGCTGGTGTCGTCGCAGCAGACGTCGGCGTATGTGGCCGCCGCCGATTCGGTGCACCTGCGGCGGCTCGCACTGGTCACGGTGACTGGATCACGTCCGATCACGCTCAGGGGCCTTTAGTCCCCATTGGGTGCAGGCTCATCCGCAAGGCGGCTCATTTGAGGCTGACTGACGGGGCGAGCCGGCCGATTGCTGCGAGCCCTCTCCCTCTATACCCTTACAGACTAACCCTTTCCGTCCGCGGCCGGTATTGAATCACGTGACTAAACCGATGCCCAATTCCCTCCGCCGTCCGATCCGCCTGGCTGCCTTGAGCGCCGGGCTGGTCGCCATGACGGCCTGCGCCACCTCTCGGTCGGCCTCGTCGGCCGGCGCTCCGTTTCAGATGGGCGATGCCGGCGCGCTCGTGCGCGCGCGCGCCGACAGCCTGCGCTATCCGTGGGTGCAGGCCGACGTGGACTTCATGAGCGGCATGATCCACCACCACGCGCAGGCGATCACGATCTCCCGGTGGGCGCCGTCGCACGGTGCGAGCGCGTCGGTGCAGCGGCTCACGGCGCGCATCATCAATGCGCAGACCGATGAGATCACGATCATGCAGACGTGGCTGAAAGACCGACGTCAGGCGGTGCCGATGGTCGATTCGATCGGTAACGTGACGATGGCGGGCGCAGCGCACGACATGGCGGCCATGGCCGGCCACGACATGGGCGGTATGGCGATGGGCCAGATGTCGATGCCGGGGATGCTCACCGACGCGCAGCTGAAGGAACTCAACACGGCGCGCGGCACCGAGTTCGACCGGTTGTTTCTGACCTACATGATTCAGCACCACCGGGGTGCCGTGGCGATGGTGAAGACGTTGTTCGCGGCGCAGGGCGCGGGGCAGGACGAAACCGTGTTCAAGTTCGCGAACGATGTCGAGGTCGATCAGAGCACTGAGATCAAGCGGATGTTCACGATGATGTTGGAGATGGGATTCGCCCCGCCGGCGTAACACGAAGCGCCGGTTGGGCGAGCTGTTGGACGTGATGTTGTCGGAGTACCACCACCTTTCGAACACAGGAACAGACATGTTAAAAACACTTCCGCGTCGTCGCGGGGCGAGTGTTGTCACGGGTTACGCGGCCATGGCGCTACTGGGCCTCGCGGCCTGCGCGCCGTCCAAGCCCAAGACTGCACCGACGCCGATGAACGATCCGCGCGTCGGCCTCAAAGCCGGCCTGTTTGACGCCGGCGAAGCGATCTCGAACATGAAGGTCGTGGCGAAGGCGGTCTCACCGCCGGGCTTCCTCGGCATCACGAATTCCGATCTCGCCTTCACGGGCAAGTACGCGATTCAGGGTAACTACAATGGCCCGGTGATCTGGGACATTTCGAACCCGGCCAAGCCGGTGCTCGTGGTGGCGTACACCTGCCCCGCCTCGCAGAACGACATCTCGGTGTACAAGAACCTGATGTTCATGTCGGCCGAAGCGAACAACGGCCGCGTGGACTGCAAGCCGGGTGGCGTGCCGGATCCCGTCAGCAAGGATCGCATGCGTGGCGTGCGCGTGTTCGACATCAGCGACATCAAGAACCCGAAGCTGATCGCGAACGTGCAAACGTGCCGCGGTTCACACACGCACACGGTGCTCGAGGATCCGAAGGACAAGGACAACGTGTACATCTACGTGTCCGGTTCGTCGGGCATCCGTTCGGCCGGCGAACTCGCCGGTTGCGCGGATCTTGCGGCGGACGATCCGAACTCGTCGCGCCTACGCATCGAGATCATCAAGGTGCCGCTCGCCAACCCGGCCAGCGCCGCGGTGGTTGGTCGTGCCAACATCTTCGCTGGCCTCGGCGCCGCGCCGGCTCACGGCCTGTCCGATGCCGACAAGGAAGCGGCCGTGAAGACGCTCGCCACGGCGAAGGCTGCCGGCGGGTTCATCGCGAAGAACCCGCAGTCGGGCATGGACATGGTGGTGCCGCCGCAGGTGATCCGTCCGTTGCTGGACAACGCCATGAAGGCGCGTGGCGGCACGTCGGTGAACGCGGCCGACAGCGCCGCCGTGCGCGGTATGGCGCAGGGTGCGATCAACACGATGTTCGCCGGGGCGGCAGGTGGCGCGCCGGCGGGTCGTGGCGGCGAGCGCTCGCAGTGCCACGACATCACGGTGTACCCGGCGCTCGGACTGGCGGGTGGCGCCTGTGAAGGACACGGCCTGCTGATCGACATCAGCAACCCGATCGCGCCGGTGCGTCTCGATGCGGCCGCCGACTCGAACTTCGCCTACTGGCATTCGGCGACGTTCAACAACGACGGCACGCAGATGCTGTTCTCCGACGAGTGGGGCGGTGGTTCGTCGCCCAAGTGCCGCGCCGGTGACAAGCCGGAATGGGGCGCCAACGCGATCTTCTCGATCGTGAACAAGAAGCTCGTGTTCAAGAGCTACTACAAGATTCCGACCGTGCAGTCGTCGAACGAAAACTGCGTCGCGCACAACGGCTCGCTGATCCCGATCCCGGGTCGCGATGTCATGGTGCAGTCGTGGTATCAGGGCGGCATCTCGGTATTCGACTGGACGGACCCGTCGAAGCCGAAGGAAATCGCCTCGTTCGATCGCGGCCCGATCGATTCCACCCGCATGGCGCAGGGCGGTTCGTGGTCGGTGTACTGGTACAACGGCTCGATCGTGAGCTCGGAAATCGCGCGTGGTCTCGACGTGGCCGAACTCGTGCCGAGCGAGTTCATCTCGCAGAACGAGATCGATGCGTCGAACACGGTGAAGTGGGACTACCTGAACGCGCAGGGTCAGCCGAAGATCTCGTGGCCGCCCAGCTTCGCGCTGGCGAAGGCGTACACGGATCAGCTGGAGCGGAAGGGTTGTGTGGCGCCGGCGAAGATCTCGGAGATCCGCTCGTCGATCTCGAGCGCCGAGAAGACGTCTGGTGCGGCACGCAACGCGACGCTCACCAAGCTGGTGTCGGATGTCGAAGCCAGCCGCAGCTGCGACCCGAAAAAGACGGACCTGCTGAAGAAGGCGCTGCAGGATCTGCAGACGCTGGCGATGTAAGGCTCGCGCGACGAAGCACGCAGCCCTCGATCCGGCAACGGATCGGGGGCTGTTTCGTTTCCGGTCACCGATAACTTGCGGGGACCTCCCCTCACGCCACAGGATGTCATGATTGATGAATCGCCACCCGAATCGACGCTGCCGCCGTGCCCCGCGTGCGGTTCCGTGTACACCTATGAGATGGGCACGCTGTACGTCTGTCCGGAGTGCGCCCACGAGTGGTCGACCGCGGCCGTGGCCTCGAGCGACGACGCCGAGACGGGATCGGGCGTCATCAAGGACGCGAATGGCACGCCGCTGGCCGATGGCGACACGGTGACCGTGATCAAGGATCTCAAGATCAAGGGCACGTCGTTGGTGGTGAAGGTCGGCACGAAGGTGAAGAACATCCGCCTGGTCGGCGGCGATCATGATATCGACTGTAAAATCGACGGGATCGGCGCGATGAAGCTCAAGTCGGAGTTCGTGCGCAAGGTGTAACCCACCCGTAACCGGAGCGACCGATGGCCTCGGATCTCAGTTTCGTGGAGTACGTGCGCGACCAGATGCACGGTGCGGGTACCGTGACGTTCAAGAAGATGTTCGGCGAGTATGCGCTGTACGTCGACGAGAAGGTGGTCGCGCTGGTGTGCGACAATCAGCTGTTCGTGAAGCCCACGGTGGCCGGTCGTGCGCTGCTGGGCACGGTGACGGAAGGGTTGCCGTATCCCGGGGCGAAGCCGCAGTTCCTGGTCACCGAGCAGTTGGAGGACCAAGGGCTGATCGCCGAACTCATGCGGGCGACCGCGGCCGAGTTGCCCAGGCCCAAGCCGAAGCCGGCGAAGAAGGCGGAACGGACACGTTGATCGCGGGATACTATTGGTCGATCGTGGCTATGCACTTCCCCATCATCAGGTGAGGAACTGTGGCGCACGAAACTCAAGGGGCTTGGCCACGGCCTTGTGGTGTTTGCCGGCACCAATCCCACCGTGACACAGGCCGCGGTGGCGGCGCAAGCCGCCGTCACCGTCGCCGCGATCACGTAAGGTCGCGCCAATCGACCGATACGGCTCGAACGGTGATAGCTTTCACGGTTCACCGAGCCGTCACCGATTTTCGCCCTCAGCTTGCCCCGATGCAGAAGAAGCGCGCCGATACCCTCCAGCAGGAGTGGGGCGGAAAGCCCTGCGATCATCCCGCCTTTGCCAAGGAATACGACTTGGGCGAGCGCACGGGGAATCACATCTGCACGCAGTGCGGTAAGTCGTTCAGCTTTCGCGAAAAGGCTGAAATTGTCGCCGCGCGCCCGGCTGAGTAGCACGGACCTCCCACACGTCGCGCATGCCGACCCTCTGGCTTGACGCCGATGCCGCCCCGCGCGATGTGAAGGAGGTGTGCTATCGGGCCTGCGATCGTCTCGCGCTCGAGACCATTCTCGTCGCAAATCAGCGGCTCGTACTCCCCGTGGGATACGCCAAGCTCTCCGCGGTGCGCGTCGATGGCGGCGCCGATGTGGCCGATGCGTACATCGCATTGCACGCCGTGGCCGGCGATGTCGTGATCACGGCCGATATTCCGCTGGCCGCCATTCTGGTGCCGAATCGCATCTACGTAATAGATCCGCGCGGCGAGCTATACACCGCGGAGAGCATCGGCGAGCGGCTGTCGGTGCGCAACTTCATGGAAGGGCTGCGCGGCTCGGGCGTGGAAACCGGCGGGCATGGCACGTATGGCGCGCGCGAGAAACAGCAATTCGCCAATGCCTTGGACCGCGTGCTCGCCAAGGCATTGCGGGTCTGATTCGCGGCCGTAGAATGAGCGGATGCTGATTTCCCGCCGTGCTCTCGCTCACGCTCTCGCGCTTGTTGTCGCCGGACTCGCGTCGGCGACGCCGCTGCTCGCGCAACGTCGCGCCGCATCGCGTCCGACCGCCTCGAGCGAGTACCTCTACCTGTGGACGGCGTCGGCCGACAGCAGTGGACCGGACTTCCTGGCGGTGTACGACATTCGCGACGATGCCAAGACCGCGCGCTATGGCGCCTTAGTTACCACGGTGGCGGTGCCGGGGCGCGCGAATGGTCCGCATCACACCGAGCATGACATGCCGGCTGATGGCCGGCTGTTCGCGAACGGATTCAGGTCGGGAAAGTCGTTCGTGTTCGACCTCACGAATCCCCGCGCGCCGCGCGTCGCCGAACAGTTTGGTGACGTCGCGGGGTTGATGCATCCGCACAGCTTCTGGCGTTTGCCGAATGGCAACCTGCTCTCAACGTTCCAAATGCAGCACGATTCCGCGGGCATGGCGCCGGGCGGACTCGTGGAGCTGACGCCGCGCGCTACGCTGGTTCGATCCTCGTCCGCCAATCGTGCGCCGGCCAGTCGCAGCGATCGCCCGTACTCGGCCGCGATCTTGAACGACATCGATCGCGTGGTCGTAACCACGACGGACATGGATAAGGGCGATTCCACCCGCAACGTGCAGCTGTGGCGCCTGTCGGACTTGTCGCTGCAACACACCATCGTGCTCCCCGATGGCCCACAGTTCGAGGGCTATCGCAGCGCCGAGCCTCGTGTGTTGCGCGATGGCAAGACGGTGCTGGTGTCGACGTTCAATTGCGGGCTGTTCCTGCTGGAGGGATTGACGAGTGCAACGCCGAGTGCGCGCATGGTGGCGTCGTTTCCCCGCAAGCCCGGTACGAGTTGCGCGGTGCCCGTGCTGGCGGGGAAGTACTATCTCATTACGGTGCCCGCGTGGAGCGCGGTAGTGAGTCTCGACGTGTCCGATCCGTCGCATCCGCGCGAGGTGAGCCGCGTGACACTGGGGCCCGATGACGTGCCGCACTGGATCGGCATCGAACCGAACCACCGGCGCGTGGTCATCACCGGATATCAGGCGATGAAGACGCGCGTGCTGTTGGCCACCTTCAACGCGACCACCGGTGCGCTGGCCCTCGACCAGCGGTTTCGCGCCGAGGGGAGTCGTGAACTCGGCATGCGTATGGAACACACGACCTGGCCGCACGGTGGCAACGGTCCGGGCATTCCGCACGGCGCGGTGTTCAGTCGGAGTCGCTGAGATGGCGCAACCCAACTGGGAAGGACAGGACATCTCCGGGCAAACCCACACCGGCGTCAAGTTCACCGACCTTGACTGCACCGAAGTGGTGAATCGCGGCGCGGTGTTCACCGACTGCACGTTCATGCGAGCCACGTTCAACTGTTCGGTGCACACCGACGCGGCGTTTGTGAACTGCGCGTTCAACGGCTGCTCGTTCTTCGATACGCGCTTCACCGAGTGCAAGTTTGTGGGCAGCAATTTCGTGCGCTGCAGCTTCGACCTCATGCAGGTGGTCGGCGGCAACTGGTCGCACGTTGGGTTGTCCGGTGCCGACCTCACGCGGGCGATCGTGCGCGGCACGCGGTTACGCGAGGCTGACTTCTCTCGCGTGCGCTGTCAGGATGGCTCGATCCGTGACGCTGATCTGTCGGGCGCCGACTTCGGGGGGGCCGACTTCACCGACTGCGATTTGCGTGGCAGCGACCTCAGTTCGCTCGATCCGGCGGTGGCTCGTCTCAAGGGCGCGATCATCGACATGCAGCAGGCGCTGTCGCTCGTGCAGGCCATGGGCCTCGACGTGCGGGCTGACTGACGCGATGAGGAATTCGTTCGTATCACTCCGCGCATTGCCGCCGAGGCCATATGGCGGCATTGTACGGCGCGGGTCATGCGCGTCCCTTCTTCTTCGAGATCGAGCGTTCCGAATGCACGCTACGCAGAGGCTGCCGATGGGTCCCACCGTTGTTCGCACCATCCTCGTCGTTGCCGCGATGTCCGTCGCGGCCAGCACGCTACGCGCGCAGCGCCGGCCCGCAGCCTCGCCAGCAGCCTCGCCAACCGGTGCGCCCATCTCCGTGGTCGAAACCAGTCTCGCCGACCTGCGCACCGCGCTGGAACAGAAGCGGATCACGTCGCGCGAGATCGTGCAGCAGTACCTCGCGCGCATCGCGACGTACGAAGACAAACTGAACGCCGTGATCACGGTGAACCCGCAGGCCCTGGCGATCGCCGACTCGCTCGACCGCGAGCGGGCCGCGGGACGGCTTCGTGGACCACTGCACGGCATCCCGATCGCGCTCAAGGACAACATTCAGACCATCGAGATGGCGACATCGGGCGGCGCGCTGGCCTTCGCCGACTTGATGCCGAACTACGACGCCACGATCACGCGCCACCTCAAGGCGGCCGGGGCGATCATCATCGCCAAGACGCAGCTCACCGAACTCGCCAACTGGACCGCCAGCGGCATGCCCGGCAACTACACGGGGCTCACCGGCTACGGCATGAATCCGTGGGATCCGCGGCGCGATCCGCGCGAGGCCTTCTTCGACGGTCGCCCAGTGATGAACACCGGCGGCTCCAGCTCCGGCGTGGGCACCAACGTGAGCTTCTGGGCCGGCAACGTCGGCACCGAAACGTCGGGCTCGATTCTCAGCCCCGCCCAGCAAAACTTCCTGGTGGGCATCAAGCCCACCGTGGGACGCGTAAGCCGATATGGCGTAATTCCGATTACGGCCGATCAGGATACGCCGGGACCGATGACCCGCACCGTGCGCGACGCCGCCATCATGCTGGGCGTGCTCGAGGGCACCGCCCCCGACGCCAACGATGCCGCCACCACGGTGTGCACGCCGCCGCCCCGCAACGACTACACCGCCTTTCTCGGCGCCGACAAGCTCAAGGGCGCCCGCATCGGGATTCCTCGCGCCTTCTTCTACGAGCCGACCGTTCCGCCGGCCGGGGGCAGCAGCACGCCGCGTGGTGGGCTCACGGCCGCGCAGAAGACGGCCATGGACGAGGTCATCGCGGTGCTCAAGGCGCAGGGCGCCGTGATCGTCGATCCGGCCGACATCCCGAGTGTCGTGGAACCGGTGCCGGCCAACAACTTCCTGAACTGGAATCCGTGCAGTGGCCTCGAACAGGCCAAGGGGCGCGACGCTGATTGCTCGATTGCGTTCAAGTACGGCATGAAGCGCGACTTCAACACGTGGCTCACGCTCCTGGGCGACCGGGCACCAGTGAAGAATCTGCTCGGCCTGCGCCAGTGGAACATCGCGCACCAGCGCGCCGGCGCGATCAAGTACGGACAGGCGCTGCTCGACATCTCCGACGAGATGGACGTACAGGCCGACCGGGCGCGGTACGAGGCCGACCGTCGCAAGGACATCCTGCTGTCGGCCACCAACGGCATCGATGCGGCCATGAAGGCCCACCAACTCGACGCCCTGCTCTTTCCTGGCACCAGCAGCGCCAACATCGGCGCGCGCCCCGGTTATCCGACCGTTACCGTTCCGTATGCCCTGCTGCCGGTGGCGCCGGGACAGGGCGCGCAAGCGTTTCCCGAGGGCTTCACCCCCAAGCCCGCCCCGTTCGGCGTGAGCTTCACCGCGTCGGCATGCGGCGAGCCCACCCTGGTTGGGCTGGCGTCCGCGTTCGAGCAGGCCACCAAGAAGCGCGTGCGTCCGCCGCTCTTTCCGTAACTCCTACCTCTTCTCTCATGCGTCGCTCTTTTGCCGTCCTCGCGGTCGTTACCGCCGCGTTGTCGTTGTCGCCGCCACTCGTGCAGCCCTTGGCCGCGCAGACCTATCCGACCAGCTGGAATCCTGAGCTCCTCAAGCGCGCCGATGTGAAGTCGGCGATGGCGATGATCGAGCAGCGCTTCCCGAGTCAGGTCGACGAGTGGATCCGTATTGCCGAAATGCCCGGCAAGTCGCGACTCGAGCAGCAGCGCGGCGCCTATGTGAAGTCGGTGTTCGAGAAAGAAGGCCTCAAGGTGTCCGTCGATTCCATCGGCAATGTGACCGGCGTGCGCAAAGGCACCGGTGGCGGCCCCACGATCGTGATCGCGGCGCACACCGACATCGTGTTCCCGCCCGAAACGAACACCAAGGTGCGTCGCTCCGGCGATACGCTGTTCGCGCCGGGCGTCGGTGACAACACGGCGTCAGTGGCGAACATGCTGTCCACGTTGCGCGTGATGAACGCTACCAAGTTCACCAGCACCGGCGACATCATTTTCATCGGCACCGTGCAGGAGGAACTCGGCCTCAAGGGGATGGCCTATTGGTTGGAGCACAACCCGAAGCCCGACCTGCTCATTGTGCCCGATGGCGCGTACGGCAGCGTGTCCTACGGCGCGCTCGGCATTTACTGGACCAAGTTCGTGTTCACGCATCCCGGTGCACACACGTTGTCATCGCGTGGTATCCCGACGCCGGTGAAGGCGGTGGCGAAGGCCATCGATCGACTGTATCAGCTGCAGTTCGATGCGCTGCCCAATGGCGCGGTGATGAACATCGGTCAGATCCATGGAGGCAGCATTTTCAACGCCGTCCCGCAGGAGCTGTACTTCACCGTGGACCTGCGCAGCTCGGATCCGGTGCTCCTCGACTCGCTCGATCGCATGATCACGCGCATCACGCAGGAAGTGGCGGCCGAGCAGAAGGTGGGACTCAAGATCGAGATCGAGCAGAAGAGCGGCGCCGGCGGTACCGAGAAGCAGCTGGAAGGCGCGCGCGCGCATCCCCTCGTGCAGACCGCGGTCGACATCAATCGTGCACTCGGCATGACCCCGGGCATGCCCGGCGCTTCCGAAGCCGTGGCGACGGGCGCCACCGACGCCAATCCCGGCGTGGTGCGCAAGATTCCCAGCATCGCCATTGGCGGTTCGAAGGCCAGCGGCGCGCATCAGCTCACCGAGTTCGCGCTGGCCTCGAGCGCGCTGCCGTCGACCAAGCTGCTGTATCTGCTCACCGCCACCTTCGCGGATGGCATCAAGATCGTGCCGCCTGCCAAGATCGTGCCGTGATCTGAGCGGTTGAAAGCAGCATAATTGTGACGAGAAACGACGTGGCGTGACGCGCGCGGAGAGAAACCGCGCGCGATTCGCCCCTCGCCCGTTGCGCCCCAGCGGTATTCAAGGGATGTTCCAAAGGTGAGGACTTGGTTGGACACCCCCGTCCGTCGGCGTTTTGACGTGATGTGTGCGATGTGACGGCGGCGATCTCCTGCGCGCGGCTGTGCTCTCTTTCAGGAGATTTGCTTGTGACCACCGCTGCTGCCACACCCGCGCCGACGCCGGCGCCGATGCCCATCCCGACGTCGACCGAGTACCACAAGGCGCTGCGACTGCTGTACGTCGCCAATACGATTTCTGATGCGCAGTGGAGCATGCTTCGCGCGCATTGCCTGGCCCCCGATTACACGCTCACGACCGTCGAACTCGCGGAGGCCGCTGGCTTTGAGAAGCCGGGCGCCGTGAATCTCAACTACGGCCGGTTCGGCGCGAAGTTGGCCGGACGTCTGCTGTACACCGTGCCGCCCAAGGAACCGCAGGCGTCGGTGTTCGCCACGTTCGCCGAAGGCGGCGCGGAAGCACCGCAAACGCGTTGGACGCTGCGCCCCGAGATCGTGGCCGCGGTGAAGCTGTTGAACTGGTTCCCGCGCCTGGCCAAGCACAAGACGGCGTAAGCCGCCTGGTTACGCGCGCACGGCGAGCGCGTCTCGAAGCGTCGTAAGCAAGCGATCGGCGGCGTAGGGTTTCGGCAAGAAGTGTGCAATGTCGAGTCCTACGCCGTGTGCGTTGGCGTCGAGTCCACTCGCCGCGATGATGCGCACGGCTGGATTCATCTTGCGCAGCTCACGAATCGTGGCCGGTCCGTCCATCACCGGCATCATCATGTCGGTGAGCACGACCGCAATCTCGTCGCCGCGTCGCGCGTACACCGCGACGGCATCCGTGCCGTCCACCGCCACCAGTACGCGATAGCCAAACGCTTCGAGTGTCAGCTGCGTGATCTGTCGGACCGCCGGTTCATCGTCCACGACCAGCACCAGTTCACCGTGACCCCGGGGAAGCTCGGACGCGGACGCGGACGCGCCGACGTCGACTGAGGTTGCGGCGCGCGCCGGAAGGTAGACGTTGAACTTCGAGCCCAATCCCGGTTCGCTGTACACGCGTATGAAGCCGCCGTGGCTCCTCACGATCCCCATCGACGTCGACAGCCCGAGGCCGGTGCCATGGCCGACTCGCTTCGTCGTGAAGAAGGGGTCGAAGATGCGATCGAGCACGTCGGCGGACATACCGGTGCCGCTGTCCTCGACCCGTAGCACGACGTACGCCCCGGCTTTCGCGTCGATATCGACGTCGGCATCGTGCGCATCGAGTGTGACGTTCTCGGCCGCCATGACGAGCTGACCGCCGTTGGGCATCGCGTCACGGGCATTCACGCACAAGTTGAGCAGTACCTGATGCAGTTGCGTCGCATCACCAATTATGCGCCACGCGTTGGCCGGCACGTCGGTCCGGATGGCAATGTGCTTGAGGAACGTATCCTTCGTGATCTTCTGCACCTCGAGGATCAGATGCTCGACGTCGATCTCGAGACGCTGTCCTTTCACCCCGCGTGCAAAGGAGAGCACCTGCCGGACCATCTCGGACCCTCGGCGCGCGCTCCCATCGATCACGCTGATCAGTTCCTGATTCTCTTGGTCGGGAGACGACATCCTCAGGAGTTCGAGCGACAGCATGATCGGCGTGAGCACGTTGTTCAGATCGTGTGCGATGCCGCCGGCCAGCGTGCCGATGCTCTCGAGGCGCTGCGCGCGCAGAAAATGCTGCTCGAGCCGCTTTTGCTCTGAAATGTCGCGCGCCACTTTCGAAATGCCGATCACGACGCCGTTCGCATTCCGGATCGGCGACAGGGTGAACGAGACCTCGATGCGTCGTCCGTCCTTGGTCATCCGGATCGTCTCAAGGCGCTCCACGCCCTCGCCGCGCGCGACGCTCTCCAAGCGCCGTGTCTCGTCAGCCTGTCGATCCGACGGAATGATCTGCATGATCGAGGCGCCGACCATATCCGCGGCCGTATGGCCGAAAATCTTCTGGGCGCCGCGGTTCCAGCTCGTGATCGTGCTGTTTAGGTGCAGGCCAATGATCGCGTCGTCGGAGGATGCGACAATGCTCGCCAGGCGCTCCGTCTCGATCTCGGCCTGCTTGCGCGCGGTGATGTCGAGGATGATGCCGGCCATGCGAAGGGGCTCGCCGCCCTCGTCGAAGTACACGCTCCCCCGCGACCAGAGCCAGTGGTGCGATCCGTCTGGCCAGATGGCTTGGAACTCTTCGCTAAAGTCTCCGTTCCTGGAAAGCGCTCGCTTGAAGTGCGCATCCACGCGGTCGCGGTCGGCCGTATCGATGTGCGCCAGGAACGTCTCGTAGCACCATTCCGGAAGCAAGGCGTCGTACCCGAAACACTGGTCGTAGCGCAACGAGCGATGCAGGACGTTGGTGCGGAGGTCGAGATTCCAGTCGCCGATGCGCGCCGCCTCGAGCGCGAAGTTCAGCCGCTGTTCGCTCTCGCGGGCGAGGTGCTCCGCTTTGCGGAGCGCCGCCGCCTCCAGCGCGGTCCCGGTGATGTCCGCGTGCATCACGACGGCGCCGATGGTGTCTCCCAACACGATCGGTGCCGCGCGCAACCGAAACCACCGATGCTGATCGGGAGCGTGGCAGGGGTAATCGAGCGAGAACTCGACCTGGTCACCCCGAAGCACGGCGCGGATGCCATTCGCCGCGGCGATCGCTTCATCGGAGAACATGCCAGTGGCGGCGTCACAGACCGCCAGGTAGTTCTGGCCGACCCCGATGGCGCTACTCTGCCCGGCATTGCTCGAACCGAACCGCAGCCACGCGTCGTTGACGTACTGGATCGTTCCGCTCGGATCCAGGACGACCACCTGCGTGGGCAAGCCGTCCAGTGTCGCGGCGGGGGTGAGGCCCTCCGCGAACACCTTGATTGCTTCGGCGACGTCGCCCCAGACTTCGATTGTCATTGTCTTCGGTCAAGGCTGCGGTGTAAGTCGAACATCGGCAGATCCCGCGAACGGTCGCGCCACGCGTACCCCTACAATATCACCAGCCTCGAAAATAACGGCAAGCAGCCGACGTCTTCACCGAAACGGCAGCGGCCCGCCCCCGTTTCGGAGTTCGCGCACCATCCGGTCGTCGCCGGTGAGTTCCCAATACACCAGCGATACGGGAATCATCCCCACCGTGTTCACTTCATCGAAGAAGCGCTTCATGGTGAACGCATCACCAAGCTGCCGCGCGCGCTCGGCCATCGTCTCCTCCATGAGTCGTCCACCCGTGACGTAGCTGGCGCCGTAGCCTGGTTGACGCAGGTAGAGGTGTTGCTCGAAGCCCAGCAGCGGATCGCGACGCATCCACCCGCGCGGCGTCCAGCGCACGTGCATGTCGGCCGCCTCCGCCATAGTGAGTGTGTTGGCGTGCGCGTAAAGATTGCCAAGGCCGCGCGCGGCGCGTGCCGCCAGCATGGTCCACACGATCTCGCGTGAGCGCGGCGATTGGTCGTACAAGCCCGCCTGCATCATCCACTCTTCCATCGACGTGGCCATCCCTTCGGCCCGGCTCATCCACACGTTGTACAGCAGCGGCGTGCGACGGATCGGGCTGGCGTGCGGATGCTCGCGGAACCGGCCGTTGTCCCACCAATGCCAGAGGTGCGTCCACAACGTACGTGGATCGCGGTGCGTGGCCTGCGAGAAGAAATTGCGCGTGGCCTCGGGCGAGTACGACTGAAAGCGCTCGCGCAAGGCGCGCTCCATCCACGGTTCCACCGTCACGATGCCTTTGTCGCGGAAGAACTGCATGTAGCGCGGCAGGGCCTCGGCTTGCATCGTCGCGAACTGCGCGGCCGACTTGGCCACCGCCATGGGCGGCAGCGCGGCGTTGCGTGTTTCCTCGAGGCGCAGTGACGCGTGCGCGCGAGCGAGTTCGCGACGCGTGATCGTGACTTCCTCCTCCCACGACAGCGGCACCAGCAGCACGTTCTTCAAGAACCACGTGTACTGCGTTGTGCCGATGCCAGACTTGCCCGTCTTCTTTGGCGCTTCGGTGCGGAGCCAGCCGGTAAACGATTCGGTGGCACTTGCCGCGCCGGCAATCGCGGCCTTGAGCGCGCTGTCGTTCGGATTGGCGGTGCCCACCAACGTGGCCAGTGTGCCGAGCGCGTCGTGCTGTTCGTCGAACGTCTTGACGGCGCCCACCCACAGGTCCTTGGCGTTGCCATTGGCCAGATTCACCCGCGCCTGGCGTAGCAACGGGGGGATCGTGTTCAACTGCGCCGTGAGGCGGCGTGATTCGTCGGCGTTGAGGGCACGCGACCGATCGAGCACGGTTCGCGGCCACACCGGATACCGCCACAAGCGGACGGCACCATGAATCATGGGGCCCTCCTCGGCCGGCGTATCGCTTTCCTCGGTGCGCACGGAGGCGTAGTACGCCGGGTCGCGCGAAAACGGCGTCAGCACGGTGAGGTGATACTGCATGCCATTCATTTCGGCCCGCACCAGGTGCCAGTCCACCTGCTCCGGCACGCGCCAGCCGGTGGTATCGATGGCGCGCAGCTTCGCCTGCAAGGCGCGGAGGGCGGTGAGCCGGCGCGCGTTGGTGGGCGGGGTGTAATCGGGAATCCCGTCGCGGCGCGGCGGCTCCTCGAAGGTGCGCCATTCGGTGAACAGCGACAGCAGCTGCGGATAGCTACGGCTCGGCGAGGCCGACTGCGCGTGAAGCAGGGGCTGCGGCACCACGAGCAGGGCCATCAGCGCGGCGGTCACGGCGGCGGTCACGGCAACGTGGCCCCGAACGGGGCGAAGGCTGAAGAAAGGCATGTCCCAATCTACGCCTGGATCGATTTCTCGCACGCGACCCGCCTATGGGCTAGATCGCTAACGGCCAGAACACGGATGACACGGATTTCACCGAACCAACACGGATAAGCGAAAAGCGCTGTTTGCTTATCCGTGTTGGTTCGGTCTCATCCGCGATATCCGTGTTCTGGCTGTTGCTGTTGCTGTTGCTGTTGCTGTTGATGCCACTAAAACGCCACCATCCGCGTGACCTTGATCGCGACCGACCGCTCGTTGCGCACGTTCGTGAACGAATTTTGCCGTTCCGTATACACGAGGAACACATCGCTGAGCGGCGCATAGCGCCAGGCCAGCCGTGCGTTGGTCACGAAGCTGCGTGACTGCGTGTTGTACTGCACGAACGTACTGCCGAAGAGCGTGGTGGAGTACGCGTACTTCACGCGCACGCCGGCGAGGTCGGCGGCAAAAGCGCCGCTGGGCAGCGACACATCGTTGTGCTGATACGTGCCCTCGAAGCTGATGTCGTAGCGCGGGCGCCAGGTGAGTCCGCCGCTCAGCGTGGTGTTGGTGCCGTTGTAGAAGTCCCCGACCTGCACGCCGGCGTTGCCGTACACCGGATAGCGCTGGGTGGAGGTGTAGGTGGCTTTGGCGTTTCGGAAATTGTAGCGGCCCACCGGGATAGACCGGCCCGGGAACGGCGTGAAGGTGCGATCGAGGCGATCGAACCAGTCATTCACTTGGAGCTTGAGTTCACCATCGGGCTGAAAGAAGACGTCCAGTGCGGCTGTGATCTGATGCGACTGCGCGCTGCCATCGAGATCGGTGTACAGGTCCACCTCGACGTACGGATTGAGCTCCTGAATCCCCTTCAGCTTCGGCCGCGCGTGAATGCCGGTGGTGGCATACGTCTGCTGGAAGCCGCGGCGGTTCACGAAGCCGATGCCGGGATCGAAGTGATCCGACACGCGCTTGTACATCGCCGAGCTGTTCCAGAGTTTGCCGCGATACGCCGCCGATACGCGTCCGGCGGTGCCGTTGGAGCTGGCGGTGTCGGCATCGCTCACCGCGACGTACGAGTTGATGATCAGATTGCCCAGCAGACGGATGTTGGCGTCGACGCCATACGAGCGATTGTAGGTGCCACTGCTGTCGGTGGCCTGACGATTGGCGGCGAGTAGTCCAATGTCCGAGTTGCCGAAGATATTTCGGCGCACACGCGCCACGGCGAAGTTCTCGGTCGGTGTGGTGCCCGCGCGTTGCGTTTGCATATCGAGCAGTCCCACTTCCCATCCACCCACGCGGCCGGTGAGACGACCGCCGCCGGCAATGGGAATGGGCAGACCGTCTTTCGTGAGCCCGATCTGGCGTGAGTTGAACAACGTGAAATCACTCAGCGACGCGCCCATCCGGTAATTGCGTTCGGCCACGTCACCCAAGGTGAACGAGCCGGAGTTCTCGATGAAGAACTCGCGGCGTTCGGGGAAGAGAATGCCGAAGCGCGTGAGGTTCACGACCTGCTGATCCACTTCGACCTGCGAGAAGTCGGTGTTGGCCGTGAGGTCGAGCGTGAGCGACGGCGTGACGCCGTACTTGAGATCACCGCCGATGTCGGCCTTGCTGCCCAGCAGACTGCTGGGCACTTGCGCGCCGGCCGAGTTGCGCGCCAGCGCGTACGGCTTGATCTGCAGATTACGCCCCTGCTTGAGCCCCGTGATGCCTTCCATCGTGCCGGCCTTCGACATGCGATGCACGCGATACTGCCGCTCGAGGGGCGCCCAGTACGACGTTTCGTTCACGCGACGCACACGACGGATAAAGTTGATCCCCCACGTCTGCGGATCGCGCGTGGCATCGAAACGCAGCGTCTTGAGCGGGATCCGCATTTCGAGCGTCCAGCTCGAGTCGCGTTGCACCGTGCGCACGGTGGAGATGCCGTCCCACGCTTCGACGATGTTGCGCGAGTCATTGAACGTCTGCTCGTCGCGCACCGCACCCTTCGGGTTGATGAGGAACAGGAAGGAGTTGCGTTTGTCGTTGAAGGTGTCGAACACCACGCCGAAGATGTCGCTATTCGACGAGACGAAGTCGCGCTCGAGCCCCACCGTGATCGCCTTCTCCGGCTCCGGGTCGTAGTTGACGCTGGCGACGTAGAGATTGGTGGCGTCGTACAGCACTCGCACCTCGGTGCGGAAGCGCGCCGGATAGCCGGTGCTCGGCAGCTGCTGCACGAAGTCGGTGAGCACGGGGGCGGCGGCCCAGGCGGCGTCATCGAGCGTGCCGTCTACCACAATGGGGGCCGTCGCGCGCGCGGCGCGGAATGACGGTCGGGCGACCGTTTCCGGATTGACCGGCACGGCCGCGCGGTCAAGGGCAGGGCCCTGGGCGCCAGCGGAGGGGGCGGCCAGCAGCAGCCCGGCGGCAAGTGACAGACACGAAAAACGCCGCGGCGTCGAGTGGTGAGGCATACTCGACACTACGCGGCGGGTGGGGCAGGTGCTGCGATTACAGGCTACGGGCGCCGATGGGCACTACGGACGGGCCGCATGGCCTCCAGCCGCTCTCCACGCCTTGTACTCCACCGGCATGCACACCGAGCACGGATGGTATCCGGCAGCGACCGCGGCGGCTTCGTCGGCGAAGAACACCCGCTGCTGCGCGTACAGCGCGCCATTGGCCAGCGCCCGGCGGGCGAGCTTGCAGTCGAGGCGGCCGTAGCGGCGTTCCTTGCGATAGCCGCCAATCGTGCCTTTGGTGGTGCCGGTGACGCGCGAGCCGTCGGGTCCGATCAGCGTGTAGAGTTTTTCCGTTTCCATCTGGGGAAAGCTAGCGGGTTGGGGGATGGGGGGCGGCAGGGGGCGAACTCGCTTCATTCTGGCTATCGTTAGGCTGAGCTGACCACCCTCGCGATTCCGAGCATTTTGATGACAACGCCGCCGCCTTCAGATACGCCGCTCGTGAACACATCGCCGATGTCTCCCATGGGATTCCTGCGCGACACGATCGTCCGGCACGGAGACATCGTGTCATCCGACGAGCGCTGTTGGACGGCGGCGACTTCGGACCCGCTTCGGACCAGCGCGCGATGAGGTCCTGATCGACGGCACGCCATTGCCCGCAGCCCCCCTCCTCGCCCCGGTCATTCTGCTCGCTGCCATGCACTGGTCGGCGCAGTTCCTGGCGCGGCAGTCGTCGCAGCTGTTCGGCCGTCGCCTGCAGCTGTACCTGTTCGGGCTGCCGGGCACGGTCGTGCACGAAGGCAGTCACGTGATCGCCTGCCTGCTCTTCCGCCATCGCGTGGATCGCGTGAAATGGTTCGATCCACAGGCCACCGATGGGGCACTCGGCTCGGTGGAGCACTCGTACGACACGTCCAGCGCGTATCAGCGCGTGGGCACCATCGTGATCGGCATCGCGCCGCTGCTTGCCGGCGCGGCCGTGCTCCTGATCGCGGCGCGGCTGCTGCTCGAGGCACCTGTGGTGCGCCTGACCGACCTGGCCGGCCTGACCGCGGTCCCGCTGTGGCGCTGGGTGCTGTTCGCCTACGTGAGCTTGTCGGTGGGCGGGTCGATGCACCTGAGCGCGTCCGACGTGCGCGGCACGTGGCGTGGGGTGCTCACGCTGGGCACCTGGCTCGGGACGCTGTTGTTGCTGTCGCTGGCGCTGTGGTGGGTGCTGTCGCAGATCGCGCCCACGGTGTGGCTCACGGTGTGGCCAACACACGCGGCGCCGATGCTGCACCGGGCCGCGGCCGGGCTCGCGCGCGCCAGTGACGCGCTGGCGCGTGCCCTGCAACTGTCGGTGGCGGTGAATGTGGCGGGGGCGGTGCTGTTGTTCGTGGTGCGGCGCCTCCTGCGCGTGGCGAGGTGACGCCGACCGCTTCGCCGTTCGCGCCGCGCATCACGTCGGTCGGTGTGTTGATCATGGGCAAAACGCGACGCGGTTGGTGAGATCCTTGGACAGCAGCGCCGCCACGCCCCACATTGGCGGCATGCTGACTCCATGGCCGCAGTCCTACCTCCCCCTAGGCACCCTCCTTCCGTCGGCCTTGGTGGCGGCGGTGCCGGTGATCGTGCTATTGGCGCTGCTGGGTGTCTGGCATGTGCGCGCCCATCTGGCCGCGGTGGCGGGGCTCGCGGCGGCGGTGGCGGTGGCCGTGCTGGTGGCGGGGATGCCTACGCCGCTCGCGCTGGCGGCCGTGACTCACGGCGCGCTGTACGGCCTCTTTCCGATCGGGTGGATCGTGCTGAACGCGCTGTTCGTGTTCGCCATCACCGTGCATACGGGGATGTTCGATGTGGTGCGCGACTCAGTGGTCTCCATCGCCGAAGACCGCCGCATTCAGCTGTTGCTCATTGCGTTCTGCTTCGGCGCATTCGTCGAGGGGGCGGCCGGTTTCGGCACACCGGTCGCCATCTCGGCCGCCATGCTGATCGGGCTGGGCTTCAAGCCGCTCCCGGCCGCCGGCCTGTCGCTGATCGGCAATACGGCGCCGGTGGCGTTCGGCGCGCTCGGCACACCGATCATCGCGCTCGCCGGCGTGACGCAGTTACCCGTAAACGAACTGAGCGCCATGGTGGGGCGCCAACTGCCGCTGTTCGCGATCCTCATTCCCTTCTGGCTCATCTGGGTGATGGCCGGATGGCGTTCCCTCCGCGAGGTGTGGCCGGCCTGCCTGGTGGTCGGCGTCAGCTTCGGGGCGACGCAGTTCTATGTGAGTCAGCACTACGGACCCACGCTGGTGGACATCAGTGCCTCGCTGGTGTCGATCGCGTCGCTGTTGCTGCTGCTGCGCGTGTGGCGCCCGCGCACGGTGTGGCGCTTTCCGGGGGAGACGCCGCGCGCTGCTGCGGATGCCACGCCGCATCGCACCGCCCACGTGCTGCGCGCGTGGATGCCGTGGGGCATCCTGTCGGTGCTGCTGTTTCTGTGGGGGCTGCCGGACATGAAGGCGTGGCTGAATGCGCAATCGCTGTTCACGTTCCCGGTGCCGTTCCTGCATCAGGCCGTGCTGCGCACGCCGCCGGTGGTGGCGATCGCGAAGGCGGAGGACGCGATCTTCACGCTCAACTGGCTGTCGGCCAGCGGGACGGCGCTGCTGCTCACCGGCGTGCTCTCGGGCGCGCTGCTGGGAATGGGGCCGCGGGCGCTGCTGCGCACGTATTGGGAGACGCTGCTCAAGGTACGATTGTCGCTGCTCACGATCGCCGCGATGATGGCCCTGGGCTTCGTGACGCGCTACGGCGGGCTCGATGCCACGATCGGGCTGGCGTTCGCGCGCACGGGGGTGCTGTTCGCCTTCTTCTCGCCGTTGCTGGGGTGGCTGGGGGTGGCACTCACCGGCAGCGACACCTCCAGCAACGTGTTGTTCGGCAACCTGCAGCAGATCTCGGCCCAGCAGGTCGGCGTCTCGCCGCTGCTGGCCGCCGCCGCGAACAGCTCAGGGGGCGTGATGGGAAAGATGATCGACGCCCAGAGCATCGTCGTGGCCGGCGTGGCCACGGGGCAGCACGGTCAGGTGGGCGATATCCTGCGCTACGTGTTCTGGCACAGTCTCGCGCTGGCGTGCCTGGTGGGCGTCGAGATCTTCGTTATGGCGCACTGGTAGCAGCCAGCGCACGCTCGATATCCGGAATCATGTCGCTCGGCACCGTGGTGGGATCGAAACGCTTGATGACCTGACCATCGCGACCGATCAGGAACTTGGTGAAGTTCCACTTGACCGACGTGGTGCCCAACAGGCCGGGCTTCTCGCTCTTCATCCACTGCCAGAGCGCGTCGGCGTCGTCGCCATTCACGTTGAGCTTCGACGTGAGCGGAAAGGTGACGTCGAACTTGGTGCTGCAGAATTGCACGATGCTGTCTTCCGTGCCCGGCTCCTGCCCGCCGAACTGATTGCACGGACAGCCGAGCACCGTGAGCCCTTGGTCGCGGTAGCTGCGATACAGTGCTTCGAGTCCGGCGTACTGCGGCGTGAGTCCGCACTGACTGGCCACGTTCACCACCAGCGTGACGCCGCCGGCGAGCGACGACAGCGGCATCGCGTCGCCCTGCACCGACGTGACGGCGAAATCCGACAGCGTGCTCACGGCCGCACCGCCGTGGCGGTGAAGGGCGCACTCACCATGCTCGGCCCCCACGACATCTCGATCGCGCCGCGCGTGGGGTTGATCGAGCGCACCACGATCGTGAACTCTTCCACGTGACTGGGCGTGGCACTCATCTGCATCGGTACGCGTCCGAGATCGTTGGCCGCGGAGTAGATCGTGCCCCACTGTCCCACCTGTTTGTTCACGAGGAGCCACGTGCCCATGCGCGTGTGCTGCACGAACAACGTGTACGCTCCCGGCGGCACGACGACATCACCCATGGTGAGTGTGCGCGACGTGAACAGGTGCGTGGCATCGTTGGCACCGGTGCGCCACACGGTATCGAACGGCACCAGCGTGCCGCCCCACACGGTACGGTCGCGCACGGACGGACGGCCGTAGTCGACGATCACCATGCCACCCTGTCCGAACGCACCGCGTGCGGTTTCGCGCAGCGACAGCGTGCCGGTGGGCTTCATGTTCTTCGCGATGGCGGCGATGTCGAGGCTGCCGGCGCCGCGCGTACCAACGGACTTGTTGGTGGTGAGCGCTCCGTCTACCGATTGGAGGCGCTGGTTCGCATCGAAGCGCAGGATCATCGCGTAGGCGCCACCGCGCAGGCGAACGCTGTCGCCGCCGGCGGTTGTGATGCCGGTGACGCCGAGGTTGCCGGTGAGGCCGAGGGCGGGAAGGGAATCGACGGGCGCCTTCGTCTTGGCGAGGGCGGCGAGCAATTCCGTGGGGCCGTAGATGAACGTGGGGAAGTTGATCATCGCCTGCTTGGCCGCGAACGCCCGTCGCGGCGTGCTGTCGGCGAACACCGCTTCGCGCACGATAGAGTCGGCGGTCACGGTGAAGCGTGTGTCGCTGGGCGTGTTCGGCGGCAGCGAACCGTCGGCGTTCAGGCGCTTGATCGACGCCGTCGCGGGGCGCCCGTTCTTGGCCAGCGTGATCGTGTATTGATAGCGCGCCACGGCGGCCCCCGAGCGCTGCACCATCTCGCCGGTCATGCCGGTGGCTGTGCGCGTGTACTGCTCGATGGCCACGGTGTCTTTGCCGAGCCGGTACACGAGCGAGGCTTGCTGGGCTGATGCCGATGCCGACGTCGCAGCGAGGAGCGCGGTGCCGGTGGCGAGGATAGTGACGAAAAGGCGCATGGGTGGGGCTGATCGGGGGGAAGGGTGCTCACCGGGAAATATGCGACGGACGGGGTCACGGCAACAACGAACAGCCAGAACACGGAGATCGCGGAAGACACTGAAAGAACACTGATACGGTAAAAGCGCGCTTTGCTTATCTGTGCTGTTCGGTGCCTTTCCGCCATTTCCGTGTTCAGGCTGTTCCGGAACTCGCCGGAGCTCAGGAACCCGCCATCGCGCACGAGACTTAAGCTGGTTTCCGATCCCCCCGAACGCCCGCCTCAGCTATGCGATTCGACCCCCAATCCCCGCCGCGCTTTGCCTGGGTACGCGACGGCGATCATCTG
>CAMBRJ010000002.1 GCA_945870175.1 Gemmatimonas phototrophica | reverse complement strand
TCGGGCAGTATCCGCGCCGGCGTGCTCACGATGGCCGTGTTCTGGCTCGGCACGGTCCCAGCGTTGCTCGTGGTCGGTCTCGGTGCGCAGCGGCTGTTTGGTCCGCTGCGCCAGCGGCTGCCCATGCTCAGCGCGACGCTGGTGCTGGTGATGGGACTGCTTTCCATCTCGGGACGTTTTTCGATGCAACACGCGGGTGCTGCCTCGGCCGGCGCCGATGCGCCGTCGGCCCACGCGCATCAGGGTGTCATGCCATGAGTACCACCGCCATGCCGGCCCGCGTCGCCGCCGACGTACTCTGCGCCCATTGCAGCCTGCCGGTGCCCGAAGGCTTGCTGGAGGATGACGCCGAGCGGCAGTTCTGCTGCAGCGGCTGCCACACGGCCTTCGGCATCCTGCACGCGCATGGCCTCGATTCGTACTACGGCTTTGCCGAGCGTCGCGAAGCACCCGTGCGGGCCTCGGGGCGCAGCTACGACGAGTTCGATCATCCCGCCTTCGCGAATCTGTACGTCACGGCCCTTCCCAACGGCCTGTCGCGCACCGAGCTCTATCTCGAGGGCGTGCACTGCGCGTCGTGCGTATGGCTGGTGGAGCGCGTGCCGCTGCTGATGCCCGGCGTGTTGCGGGCCGAGCTCGACGTGCGACGGTCGCTGGCGGTCATCGAGTGGGACATCGCCACCGTCCCGCTGTCGCGCATTGCGCAGTCGCTCGATACGCTCGGCTACCCGCCGCATCCGTTCCGCGGCGTGGCCCGCGCCGACATGCGGAAGCGCGAGGATCGCGCCATGCTCGTGCGCATCGGCATCGCCGGTGCCATCGCGATCAACGTGATGCTGGCCGCGCTGGCGTTGTATGCGGGCGAGCTGAACACGATGGACGAGAGTTTCACGCGGTTCTTCCGGTGGGTGAGCTTCGCGATCACGGTGCCGGCGTTCATCTGGCCCGGTCGCGTGTTCTTCACCGGCGCCTGGGCATCGCTCCGCACGCGGTCGCTGCACATGGACCTGCCGATCGCCATCGCGCTCGCCGCCGGGTTCGTGCGCGGGGCGATGAATACGTTCACCGATTCGGGTCCGATCTATTTCGACGGGTTGGCGCTGCTGATTTTTGCACTGCTCGTGGGACGGTTCCTGCAGCAGCGCGGTCAGCGGATGGCGGTCGACGCCGCCGAAGAGTTGCATGCGATCGCGCCGAGCACCGCGCGCATCATCGAGCACGAGACGCTGCGCGATATCCCGAGCGAAGCGCTGCTGCCGGGTATGCTGCTCGATGTGCGGGCGGGCGAGTCGTTCCCCGCCGACGGTATCGTTATGCACGGACGGTCGAGTGTGAATGCCGCGCTGCTCACCGGCGAATCGCGTCCGACCTCGGTGAGCGTGGGACAGATGGTGTTCGCCGGCACGCTCAACGTGGAATCGCCACTGCGGGTGCAGGTGGAGCAGGCCGGTGAAACGAGCCGCATCGCGAAACTGATGCGACAGGTTGAGGAGAGCGCCAAGCGACGCGCGCCGATCGTACAGACGGCGAATCGCATGGCGGGCATCTTCACCGCCATCGTGCTGGTGGCCGCCGTGACGACCTTTGTGATCAAATCACAGATGTCGGCGGCGCATGCGCTCGATGACGCCATCGCGCTGCTGATTGTGACCTGTCCGTGTGCGCTGGCCCTCGCCACGCCACTCGCGATCACCGTCGCGGTCGGGCGAGCCGCGCGTCGCGGGATGCTGATCAAGGGCGGCGATGCGCTCGAGCTGTTGGCTTCGCCGGGCATCATCGTGCTCGACAAAACGGGGACGCTTACCGAAGGACGCACCGCACTCGCCGCGTGGCATGGACCCGATTGGGTGAAGCCGCTGGTACTTGCTCTGGAAGAAGGCTCGTCGCATCCGCTGGCCGACGGCTTCCGTCGCGCCTGGCCCGGTCTTGCACCCGCCACGGTCACGGCGTCGCGTCACATCGCCGGCGGCGGCCTCGAAGGCACCGTCGACGGCCACACCGTGCGTATCGGATCGCCGCGGTTCGTGCGCGAATCCATGCCGACCATGGATTCGTCGCTCGAACATGTGATAAATGACCTCGATCGCACACTGACACCGGTCCACATCGCGATCGATGGCGTACTCGTTGCGATAGCAGGTCTCGGCGACCGGGTACGCGAAGATGCGCTCGAATCGCTGCAGCAGTTACGTGGACGCGGATGGCGGACCGTGATGCTGAGTGGTGATGCCCAGGACGTGGTTGCGTCGGTGGGCCGGGCGCTTGCCTTCGAAGCGCAAGACTCCATCGGCGCAGTCTCGCCCGAGGACAAACTCGCGTTCGTCGAACAGCTGAAAGCCACCTCCGGACGCACCGTCGTCATGGTGGGCGATGGCGTCAACGACGCGGCGGCCATCGCCGCCGCCCACGTCGGTATCGGCGTACACGGCGGGGCCGAAGCGTGCCTCGCGACCGCCGACATCTACCTCACGCGCCCCGGGCTCGGCGCGCTGGTCGAACTCACGGAAGGCTCACGCCGTACCCTGCAGGTCATTCGCCGCAACATCGCGCTCTCGATCGGCTACAATCTCATCGGAGCCAGTCTCGCCGTGTTCGGCCTGCTGACCCCGCTCATCGCCGCGATCCTCATGCCGACGAGTTCGATCACCGTCGTCCTGGGCTCCTGGTACAGCACCACCTTTGCTCGATCCACGACCCCGGAGTCGGTCTCATGAGCGTCATTTATCTCGTCTTGCCGCTGGCCCTGATCATCGTGGGCGGCGCCGTGCTGGCCTTCGTCTGGAGCGCCAAGAGCGGGCAGTACGACGACCTCGAGACGCCCGCGGTAAGGGTCCTGCACGACTGACCACGGTGGCGAACGTGTGGGGTGACAGGGAAGCTGTTTGGGGGTGAACGTGTGGGCGGCGGGGGGAGCGGCGCTACCATGCCGCCCGCTGGAATAGCCGAGTTCGCTACGCCCATCGTAGCACCGCTTCCGGTGAGAAGTCCCACGTTCGCCCCCGTGTCCGACTTCCGGCGGGAGATCAAGCGATTGCCCCCGTGGCCCCTCTGTCGATGCGTGGCGACCGTGGCCACATTACCGCGATGAGCAACGCCGAAACCAGTTCCCATCGGGATGGACCGGAGCGCCGCCACAATCCGCGGTTACGCGAATTGGTGGATGAGATGCTCGCCTCCATCCGCGCCGCCGCGAATGTCGATCTGTGGACCCCGGAAGAGCGCGACCGCTACGAGGCCGATATGGCCCGGATCATGAAGACCGTGCGCACCCACGCCATGAGTGGCGAGACGCGCGCGCGGCTGGATTAGCAGGACCTCCGCTGAACGCGGCACACGATCCTGCGCTCGCGGCGCGCCTCGACGCGATCTGCGCCGAGGGGTGGAGCATCTGGGAGCGATTTGAGCGCACCGTGCGCGACCGCGACTTCCATTCGTTCGTCGCGGCCGACTACGACGCGGTGCGCCGCGCCCTGTTGGTGCACCGCGCCCCCGGTGCCCGCTTCCTCGAGTGGGGCTCGGCCACCGGCGTGATCGCCATCATGGCCGACATCGTAGGCTTCGAGGCCTACGGGATCGAACTCGATGCCTCACTGGTGACCACCGCGCGCGCACTCGCCGCGCGCTTCGACTCCCGAGCGCAGTTCGTCACCGGTAGCTTCCTCCCGACCGGCTACCGGCGGCTCGGCGGTGACGACGAATCCGAGACCATTGGTGACGGACCATCGGGCTACCTGCAGCTTGGCCTCGCCCTCGACGACTTCGACGTCGTCTTCGGCTACCCGTGGGATGACGACGCCCCGCTGATGCACGATCTCATGCGACAATACGGACGACCAGACGCCTTGCTGCTGCTCAACGACACCGCACGCGGTGTCCGCGCCTTCCGCGGCGGTCGCGAATTGACGAACCCGCAGTGACGGCGCCATAGCGCCCGACCAAACTTCGTGGCGTGACCTACACACCGAGGTGGCGGCGACCGGCGTGCGATCACCGCCGTGCTGCCTCCCAAGTAGCCAGTCCCCTGAACACCCCATTGCCGACACCGATGACGACGATCCCCCGTTACACGCTCGCGCCTGGTCTCGAAATCTCCCGTGTGCTGACCGGTCTCTGGCAGCTGGCCGACATGGAGCGCGATGGACGCGTTTTTGATCGCGACGCGGCCGCGCACGCGATGGCCGAGTACGTCGAGCACGGCTTTACGACGTTCGACATGGCCGATCATTACGGTTCGGCCGAAGACGTAGCGGGCATCTTCCGCCAGCAGCTGCGCCCCGACGCGTCGGTGCAGTGCCTCACCAAGTGGGTGCCCGAGCCCGGCCCGGTCACGGAGGCCGATGTGCGCGCGGCAGTCGATCGCGCCTGTGCTCGACTGCGCACCGACCGCATCGATGTGCTGCAGTTTCACGCGTGGACCTTCACCGATCCGCGCTGGCTCGATGCGCTGTGGTATCTGGAAGCCGAACGCGACGCCGGCCGCATTGGCGCAATCGGCCTCACGAACGTGGACACCGCGCACCTGCGGGTGGCCGTGGCCAGCGGTATTCGCATTGCGAGCAATCAGATCAGTGGATCGCTACTCGACACCCGCTTCACCGCCAAGCTCGCCCCGTACGCGTTGGCGAACGGCGTTGGTCTACTCTGCTACGGCACGCTGCTGGGCGGATTTCTCAGTGAACGCTGGCTCGGCGCGGCCGAACCCGACTGGGACACGCTGAGCACCTGGTCGCAGATGAAGTATGGTCGGTTCATTCGCGCCGCCGGTGGCTGGGCGCCGTTTCAGGGCGTGCTGCGCGCCGCGCACACCGTGGCCACCAAGCACGGCGTCTCGATTGCCGCGGTGGCCAGCAAGTGGGTACTCGATCAGCCCGGCGTGGCCGGCGTCATTGTCGGCGCGCGCCTTGGGCAGTCGGCGCATGTAGCCGACACGGCGAAACTGTTCACCTTCACGCTCGACGACGACGATCGCCGCGCCATTGCCGACGCGCAGGCGGCGCTCACCGCGATTCCCGGTGATTGCGGCGCTGAATATCGACAGGCGCCGTATCTCACCGCGAGCGGTGACCTCAGCCATCATGTGTCGCAGTTTCCGGCGCCGTTCACCACGCGGCCCGGCGTGAATGGACGCACCCTGGCACTGAGCGGCACCGTGTGGGAGCCGATGGCTGGGTATAGCCGCGCGGTGCGCAAAGGACACTCTATTTCCGTGTCGGGCACGACCGCCACGCATGGTGATCGCCTCATCGGCGGCACCGATGCCGCGGCGCAGGCGCACTTCGCCATCGACAAAATCGCTGGCGCGATTCAGTCGCTGGGCGGCACCCTCGAAGACGTTGTACGCACCCGCGTGTTCGTGTCGAATGTGGCGCACTGGGAGCCGGTCGCGCGCGCCCACGGTGAGCGCTTCGGCCACATCCTGCCGGCGAACACACTGGTGGAAGCGCGGCTGGTGGGCGCCGAGTATCTTGTGGAAATCGAAGCGGACGCGATCGTGGCGGACGCGATCGTCTTTCCGTCTTGAACATCCTTCACGTCGAGATTGCTGCCATGACGCTCCGTTTCCGCTCCCATTCCATGGTGGCCGCCGCACGCGTGGCGTCCGCCGTGCTCTCGCTCTCGCTCTCGCTCTCGCTCTCCGCATCACCCGCCGCCGCGCAGGGTAAGGCCACCGATCCCCTCGCGGCGGAGATCGAAACGCGCATGACGGCCGTCATGCCGAAAGTGGTCGCGTGGCGTCGCGACATTCATGAGCACCCCGAACTGTCCAATCAGGAAACGCGCACCGCCGCGCTGGTGGAGAAGCACCTGCGCGCGCTCGGTCTCGAGGTACAGCCGAACGTGGGCAAGACCGGCGTGATCGGCATTCTGCGTGGCGGGAAGCCGGGGCCGGTGGTCGCCCTGCGCGCCGACATGGACGCGCTTCCCGTGACGGAGCTGGTAGACCTGCCCTTCAAGAGCAAAGTCCGCACCATGTACAACGGTCAGGAAGTCGGCGTCATGCACGCCTGTGGTCATGACAATCATGTGGCCATCATGATGGGCACCGCCGAAGTGTTGGCGGGCATGAAGGAGCGCATTCCCGGCACGGTGAAGTTCATCTTCCAGCCGGCGGAGGAAGGACTCGGTGGTGCCGAGGCGATGATCGCCGACGGCGCCCTGCAGAACCCGCGCCCCTCGGCGATTTTCGGCCTGCATGTGTGGCCGTCGGCGCTGGGTTCGCTCAGCACGCGCGCCGGAGGCTTCATGGCCGCCGCCGACAACCTCGACATCGTCGTCAAGGGACGGCAGACACATGGATCGCAGCCGTGGTCGGGCGTGGACCCGATCGTGATCGCCGCGCAGATCGTAATGGGACTGCAGACCGTCGCCAGCCGGCAGATCGATGTGACATCGGCCCCGGCCGTTATCACGATCGGCATGATTCAAGGCGGCAATCGCGGCAACATCATTCCCGACAGCGTGGTGATGATCGGCACGATCCGCACCTTCGACCCCGAGATGCGCAAAGAGATTCACATGCGCGTGAAGCGCACGGTGGAAGACATTGCGACATCCGGCGGTGCGACGGCGCGCGTGAATGTCTCCACGGGCGGGCTCATCACGCAGAACGATGCATCCCTGCTCGAAAAGATGACGCCCACGCTGCAGCGCACGGCCGGCGACGGCGGCTTCAAGATCGTCAATCCGGTCACCGGCTCCGAAGACTTCCCCGCCTTCACCAAGGACATTCCGGGGCTGTTCTACTTTCTCGGCGTCGCTCCGAAGGGGATGGATCAGAAGTCGCAGGCGGCCAATCACTCCCCGCTGTTCTTCGCCGACGAGGCCGCGTTGCCGACCGGCGTGCGCGCGATGACGAATCTGGCCGTGGACTATCTCAAGAGCGGCGGCATTGCGACGGCCAAGCCGGCCATGAAGCAGTAACGGCTACGCCTCGACGTATGTCTCCGAGTGGATCAGCCACCCCATCTCGCTGAAGCGCCACTCGGCGACGTAGCTGCCGCCCTGCTCGTGCATGCCCGCCTTGAGGCGCCACCGGCCGACCCAGCGTCCGCGCTCGGTGGCGCGCAGCGGGTCGACCACTGCGATCTGATCAATCGTACGCACGTAGGTCACGAAGGCCTTGTCGGCAAACTGTTCCGCGAAGGCCTCGCGCGATGCGTCGCGCCCGTGCAGCGTGGGGCCACCAGCCACGCCGACCGCGATATCCGGTGCCATGAACGACACCGTGCGGTCGACGTCATGCGCGGCAATCGCCTGATTGGATTGCTCGCGCAGCGCGCGAATCTGATCGCTTCCCATCGTCACGACGCTCATCACATCGTGGCGCGCTTTTTCGGCTTCACGTACTGATCAAGCCACGCCGCCATCTCCGCAAGCGCCTGCCCCACGCTTTCGCGCGCGCGGTAGCCATGCGACTCACCGGGCAGCTGCACGTAGCGCGTCGTGGCGCCGTTCCCCTTAAGCGCAGCGAACATACGTTCGCTCTGGATCGGGTATGTGCCGGTGTTGTTGTCGGCCATGCCGTGTACCAGCAGGATCGGATCCTTGATCTTGTTGGCGTAGGTGAACGGTGACATCGCGCCGTACAGTTCGGGCGCATCCCAGTAGGTGCGCTCTTCGCCCTGGAAGCCGAACGGCGTGAGGGTGCGATTGTAGGCACCGCTCTCCGCCACGCCGGCGCGGAACAGTCGGGTGTGCGCCAGCAAATTCGCCGTCATGAACGCGCCGTACGAGTGTCCACCCACGCCGATGCGATCGCGATCGGCCACGCCCATTGCCACGATCGTGTCCACAGCCGCCTTGGCACTCGCGGTGAGCTGCTCGACGTACGTGTCATTCGGCTCTTTCCCATCCACGCCCACGATAGGCATGGTCGGGTTATCCATCACGCCGTAGCCTTGCGTGAGCATGAACAGATGCGACGCACCGCTCGGCCGCACGAAGCGGTACGGCGAACCCACCACCTGCGACGCCGCTTCACGCGAGCGGAACTCGAGCGGATAGGCCCACAGGAAGAACGGCAGCGGGCCGTCCTTCGCCTTGTCGTAGCCGGCCGGCAGATAGATCGTGGCCGACAGCTTCACCCCATCGGGCCGCATGTACGTGATCAGCTGGCTCGTGACACCGGCGAACACCGGCGCCGGGTCGGTGAACTGCGTGACGGCCCGCGGCGCGATCTTGCGCACGAAATCGCGCACGAAATAGTTAGGCGCATCGGCCTTCGACTCGCGACGGGTGAGCGCCACGGTGCCATTGGCATCGAGCATGCCGATGGGCTGCTCGAAGTACGGCGCGACGCTCTGGAACACGCGCGTCTTGGCGGCCGTCGCGAGGTCGAAGCGATCCACGAACGGACGATCGCCTTCCGGTCCGGCACCGAGTCCGGTCAGAAACGCCACCTTCTTGTCGGGCGTGGTGAGCAACACCGTCTGCCCGCGCGCGTCGCGCGTGGTGAGGAAGTCGCCGGGATCGGCGTAGCGATCTTCGCTCGAGCGCTCCCACAACAACCGCGGTGCCTTGGCGCCCGACGGATCGATGATCCAGGCGCGCGTCTTCCGTGTCTTGCCTTCATTCTCGCGTGCGATCGCGAGCCCCGCCGTGCCCCACGTGACCGCGCCGGCACGCCAGCTCGTTTCCAGCAGCGTTTTCGGTGTGCCCGTGAATGGCGCCTCGAGCAACGCCATGCGATCCCGCTTGTCCGCCTTCGAATCGCTATCCCCCCCATCGAGGGCTTCCACCCACGCCAGCGTGGCATCGACATCGCGACGCCACTGCACGTTGCGGATGCCAGCGAGGGCGCCATTGCCTCCCCAGGGCACGCGCTCGATGAGCGGATGGGCCACGATCGACTTCACCACCGCGCCATCCATCGACCACACTTCGGTGCGCGTGGGGAAGTAGCTCAACGGCACCGTGTACGAGAACGGACGCGAGAGCGTGCTCACCAGCAGGTAGCGGCCATCGGGCGAGGCGCTCACATCGGTGCGCATGCCGGGCGCGCCAAGGGGCTTCACCGTGCCATCGAGCGACACCAGTGCGAGCTGACTCGTGCCGTAATGTTCGAAGATCGTTTCGTCGAACGGGCTCTTGAGCAGATCCTGATACGTGGCGGCGCGGTCACTGCGACCGGTGAGCGCTTCCTGCACGATCGGTCCTTCCGGCGTGACTGTCATGGCCGGTGCCGTACCGCGCGCCGCGGGCACGAACGTGCAGGCCAGCGACGCGGTGGACACCCACGAGCAGGGATTGCCCAGAATCGCCGTAAGACGCTGCGACGTGAGCGGCTTCGCCTGCGCCGTCGCGACGTCGGCAACCCACACGGTGATCGCGTCGCCGCTCGTCACCGTGAACGCGATCTTCCGACCATCGGCCGACCAGGACACGTTCTCGATGCTGCTGCCAGCGGGAATCGACGCCTGAATCTTGCGCGCCGCACCACCGCTTACCGACTGCAACGACAGACCGGTGTAGCTCTGTCCACGCGTGGGTCCGCTGGTCTTGGGATCAAAGCGCAATCCGGCCAGACGATATTCGAACGCCGCGACTTCACTGATCGGCGGCAGCGCCGGACGTTCCAGCAGCAGCAACTGCTGACGATCTGGACTCAGCTGCACCAGCGGTGTGGCTGGCTGGTCGAGAATCTGCGCGATCGGCTGTGGCGGCTGCCGGTACTGCGCCTGCGCGGTGGCCGGTACAAACGCCGGAGCCAGCGCCACGAAAACCGCGATGCAACGCGTCGAGCGAGAGAGGAGAGTCACACGTATCCCGATGGTCGAAGTGAAAAGACAACCTGCATGCACGCACTGCGTTACCGCAGCTTCATCACCAATCCGTTGTGCGCCTTGATCACGCCGGCGCGCTGAATGTCGAGGCCGTTTTCGTGGCAGTACAGCCCCATCTGTCGCACGTCCATCAGTTCACGATAGCCGTGGTTCATCCAGTCGGCCATCAGGTTGTAGAACACGCGCGACTTGAACTGATTGCGCGGCGTGGTCATCACGACGGTACCGCCCGGCCTGAGGAAGCGCCGGTGCATCTCGAGGCACTCCGACTTGTGCGCGTCGGGGAAATGCTCCAGCAGTCCGATGGAGACGACCACATCGAATTCCTTGCCGTATGTCAGGTCGCGAATGTCGGCGACCTCGAAGTGAATCGGCATGTCGTCGCGGTACCACACGCGCTGATGTCCCGTGGTCGGATCGACGCCCAGGAACGGATAATCGAGTGGGAACTTGCCGAAGCGGTCCGTCGCGCAAAATGCATCGTAGTCCACCAGCACGATCTCGCCGCCCGGATACATCGCCGCCAGCTGCATCGCCTCGTAGCCATCGGCCGCGCCAAGAAACAGAATGCGCGGTTTCTTCACGTCGAGGCCGGCGAACAGCGCACGCTTGCCGCGGGGATCCCACACCGCGTCTTCCACCCGCATGATCTTGTTCCACACCGCCAGATAGGCGATGTCTTGCAGGGCTTCTTTCGCCTCGTGCAGATCCAGGCGCGACAAGGCCGCACCGAATTGCGCCTTCGCGTGGCTCTGCGCCTCGGGCACATCAGTCAGGAAGAACTGATGGAACGCCGTGTTGAACAGGCGCCATCCATCGACGACCGGGAGCGGCTGGTGATGTTCCTGCTCGTAACTCCGCCGGGCGCTCGACCACTTCTCGGTACGATACGGCCGGCCCACGTCGCGCCAGGTCAGCGTCGACCAGTCCATCGCGCTCACATCGTCGAACAGGTCGGGCGCCTGATCGCGCAGGTCGATGCGGTACTGACCGGTCAGCTCGTGGAAACCGATGTCGTGGCGCGCGCCACGCGGTCGCCCCCAGGGGCGACTGGTCTGCGCCGGGAAGGCGCGCGTGCTGGCGGCGGTGGTTTCGGGGGCGATCAGCGTAGCCATACCAGACCGGGCGGGAGAAAGTCGACCTATAGAGTCTGGGTTCTCGGTGGGCCCTTCGCCAGTGCCCGGTGCGGGTCAGGCCCGAATTGCCTCCAGCAACGACTGGAACACGGATTTGACGGATGACGCAGATCGCACCGATAAGCAAACCGCGCGTTGTGGCTTATCGGTGGCATCGGCGCGATCGGTTCGATCCGTGTTCCCGCTGTTGCTTTTGCGGTTGCCGGCAGGCTGGCGGAGCCGTACCGGCTACCGGCGCTGCATTCCGGTCGTGTCCGTCAGTGCCCGCATGAAGGATGCCAGATCACGTTGCTCACCCGCCGAGAGGTGCAGCGGGTCCGGCGGCAACGTTTGGTTGTCGAGCCGGACGCCAATACCGGCGCCGCCGCCGCGGTTGTAGAAGTCGACAACCGACTCCAACGTCGGATAGGCCCCGTTGTGCATGTAGGGCGCGGTCAGCGCGACGTTCCGCAGGGTCGGCGTACGAAACGCGTACTTGTTCGGCACGGAGATGGAGATGCGATATCGACCCACATCCGGATCGATGCGTCCGCCGTTGGTCACGGCACGCACAGGAACACCGAGCACTTCCAGCTCCGACTTCTGAAACATCGGCGGAACCGTCCCATTGGTCAGCGGCAGAAAGTGGCAGGTTGCACACTTGCCCTTCCCCACGAACACGTTGAAGCCCGCCCGCTCAGCGGCATTCAACGCCGTGGTATCACCGCGAAGCGCACGATCCACCGGACTGTTCAACGACGTGAGGCTACGCATGTAGGCCGCGAGTGCGCCACGAATGCGGGCGGGCGTGACCACGGTATCCACGGCGCCCGCCCGACTCACGAACGCCGCACGGAACTGCGCGGCCAGCGTGCTGTCACCGGTCAGTGACGTGGACACATCCGACAGACGGGCGTGCATTTCGTCGACATTCTGCACGACTTCGGTGACTTGATCTTCGAGGTAGGTCGTGCGCAGATCGCTGAACGAACCGACTTGCAGCCCAATGTTGATCACCGTGGGCGTATTGCGTGGCAGCGGCTGCCCCGATCGACCGGGACTTGCCTTCAGGCCGTCGGTGAAGGCCCGCTCCGGGATATGGCATGAACTGCACGCGCTCGAGTTGTTACCCGAAAGTCGCGTGTCATGAAAGAGGGCACGGCCCAGCGCGACGCGCACGGCCGGCTCCTGCCGCGTGTCGATCGGCGCGAACGCCAGCACATCGAACGCCTCCGCGTCGAACAGCGTGACGGCCTCCATGCGAAAGGCACGGCGTTCGTCGGGCTGACCGATCCCGAGCGCCACCCGCTGCGTGTTGAGCGCGCGCGTGAGGGGATTGGCGTGGCGCACCAAGAAGTCGAGATGGTCGAACGCATCGCGGCTCGCGTTGGTGCGCAATGCACGCTGTGCTCCGATCAACGCCGAATCCACCGCCGTCCATCCGGTCGTGGCACCGCGGTACGGCGCGATCGCACGGGCAATGCCCGCCAGCGCCGCGTCCGCCTCCGGTAGGGAAAGACCAGCCACCGGCGAATCGAAGCCCGTGATCCCGAGCGACACCACGCGGGCCATTTCGAGCTTGACTGCATCCCACACGCGATCATCGGTCACCACCTGCGCGCCGATCATGGTGCGCGCCCGCGTGAGAATCTGACGCAGCGTGCGCACTTCGGTCTGCAGCGCCTCGCGTTGGGCACGCGGATCGGCGCTGAACAATGCTTCTTCGACGACCTGAAACCCGGTGGGCGGCGTCACGATGTTCGGGCCCTCGTGCTCTTCCGCGTGCGGCAGCGCAGGGCCATTGAGCTCGCGCGAGGTCGACGGCGCGTAGTACTCGAGCGCGAGTTCGACGTGCTTGAACGACGAACGCGCCGACATGAAGCGCTCGCGGGCGCGTTGCACCTCGTCACCGGTGTCGAGCGTCGACACCGCGCTGTCCAGCCGCGCCGCACGCACAATCAGTGAATCCATCTCCACGCGCCACGATGCCAGCGCCTGCATCGCGCGGGCATCGCCGCCGCGCGCGACCTGAGGCACGGCCGCATCGGACTCACCGCACGCGCCTGCTGCCGCGGCGACCAACACCGCGGCAGCCACTACACCCACTCGACGCACCGTCTGCACTAGCGCGGCAATCCCTTCACGATGACCATCTGGCTCGCCTGGTTCTCCGTGGGACGCACGGTGCCACCGTCCACGCCCTGATACTTCGTGCCGCGCCACGAGTGCGGCTGCAGCGCGATGATGAACGTGTTCTCCTGACCCAGCTCGGTCGACACGTCGAGCATGGCGCCGTACTCCCAGCCTGCCTTGCCCGCCGGACGACCGCCGATCGCATTGTAAATGGCGGCATCGGTCGCGGTGCGACGATGATCGAACTCAATCACGGGGCGCACGTCTTTGGTGGCAATGTTGTACTGGTAGATGTAGGCGTCGTGCGCCTCATCCCCGTAGCCGTTGTCGTCTTCCTGCGCGTACACGTAGTTCGTACCGACGTAGATGTTGTCCGGGTTCTGGAAGGTCTTGGCCGGACCGTTGCGATCGTCACCATCCATCACCACTTCGAGCGTGCCAGACAACGGGCTGCTTTCGTCGAGCTTCACGCGATACACGCGGCCGTACTTGCTGCGGCTATAGTCGGCGTTCACACCCGTATTGTTCTGGCCGGTCACCGTGAAATAGATCTCACGATTGTTGGCGGCCGAGCCCTTGCGGTAGTCCACGTCTTCTACACGCGCAAAGCGCATCGCGTTCACGGTCACACCGGCCAGATTGACCTGGCGGCCAGTCAGCGTCTTCTGATTGGCGATCTGGCGGAACTGCACCGGATACGTCTGTCCGACCACCATGTCGCGCTCACGCGTGTTGTTGTCGGTGCGCGCCAACACATACAGGCTGCCATTATCGAGGTCGCCGACGGTATTGGCGACATACATCGCCAACTGGCCGCCCTCAGCGCCGGAATCGTCGTCACCGATGATGATGACGGTACGGTTCGGATACGCCACCTTGGGCAACGGCAGCGACTGTTCCGAGTTCCAGCGGCCCAGAGCCGCCAGGTACCGCGGCGTGTTCGCCGGGCCGGACGGATCGACGGCGAGAATCTCCGATTCCTCGTTGCTCTCACCATTGGTGAGGAACAGCGGGCCAAACCCATGCGTCTCCGGCGTGGCCAGCGTCGCCGAACACAGACGATACCGACCAGCGGTGGAGTTCACGACGTAATCGCCAGAGATCGGCTTCAGCGTCGCGTCAAACTTCACGCGCGACACCGCGTAGTTGTCTTCGTGGTTCGTGAGTAGCGAGAAGCTGCCGTCGGTGTTGCGCGTAAATCCCGCGCCATCGGCTGAGCCGCCAAACACGAAGTTCGGGGACCCGGAAAGCTTATCGTCGCTGCCGATCAAGCTGAAGATCTCTACGCCGGACACCAGAGACTTGGCGAGGGCGGGCGTGACTGACTGGCTCTTGAGCGCGACCGGCGCGATCTGCTTCACGTCGGTCGAGTTATCGTCGCTGCAGGCCACGACGAACAAGCCGCATGACGCGGCGAGTGTGCGTGACGCGATGTTGGAAGAGAAGCGCATAGTGCCAACGTCCTCGAGATAGTAAACGCGTAGCGGGTGAAACGACCGGTGTCGGGGTCGTGTCGGACGACGGACATAGGCGGAGCGCTCCGAAGAAGCCGATACGGTTGCGTCACGCGAAAGTCACGACCGCGTCTCAGGTCCGCATAGGCGATGCAGTCCGATTGCTGCGGTACAATCGTTGAATGCGCGGCACGGCTTCCCGTCGTCGGCTGCAACCACGACGCGCCGATCGTGGCGCCTCCGGCTGGCGATACCATTCCCAACGGGGCTGCGGGTGCTTCAGACCACGTTTGATACCGCCGCCGACATCCTGCGCGTCGCGCGCAGCAGCATGCCTCAGCTCAGACCGAACTCTTCGCGGGCCTGACGCGCCGCGCGGCTGTGTACGTCGCCAGCGTCAAGCACCGCGCTGCTCGCGACACCCGCATCGCCCGCCGTCACCAGCGCCGCCTCGCGACGCGCCAGCAGCGTCCAGAATTCTCCCGCTTCCGCATCGGACCCTTGGTCGGCCGGCAGCAGGGCGTACATCGCCTTGTACATCATCGAGAAGGCGAAAAAGATCGCGACCATGTCCGGCAGCACGAGAACGAACCGGGTGATCGCGTTCACATTGGCGACCTGGTCATTGAACGCCGGCGTGTTGAATGGCGCGAGCACCACGCGGTAATTGATCACGAAGTTCACCGCACCGGCGGCCAGATTCGTCACCCCGATCAAAATGCCCGCCTTCTTCATCGCGGACCCGACCGTCGGCTCATCCAGCAAGCGCTTCATCTGCTGCTCACGTTCCGGCGTGTCGGGGCTCAACCCCTGCAGCGCGATCGCGCGCGTGACAGGCGACCCGAGCAGCGCCGTGACGCCGAACACCAGAAAGGACACCACGTAGCTGACACTGTCCTTGACCGCGAACAGCAGCCCATCCACGTACCAGAAGGCGAGGGCTCCGCGCATCAGCGACGTCAGACCGACGAACGCCGTGATGAAGTTGAAGCGCCGGGTAATCACCAGGAGATCAAGGAGTACCCAGACCACCGGGATCATGGCGGCCGTGAGGTACGCATTGAGCGCCCCGAGCGGTGCGGTCCCGTACTTCAGGACAAGGATCGGTATGGCGGCACCGATCAGAATGTCCAGCGTGAGTTTCAGCGACTTCGACATGAACATTGAATCTCACCGGAGGCGGGGGCGGGCGGTACCGGTGGGGTTATTGAACTGCGGACTCCGCGAACTGCCAACTCCCGAGGAAGCAGTTCGGCTGTTTTCAGTTAAGCCGTTGGCAGTGAACGACCTAGCGGCTCGTCGCCACACCCAGCCCCAACGCAGTATTCAACCACCGCACAAACGGCGTCATCGCCTTGAAATGCTTGGCCAGCGTCTGCGGGAGCTGAGGGCTCGTCACCTCCTCCGGCGTGAGCTCCGTCCACGCCGTGTACGACTGATACCGCAGCCAGGCTTCCGCCGGATGATCGGCGGCAAATCCACGAGGCAGCCTCGTGAGCATGCCATCCGTATCCAGATCGCCAAAGCGACGACGGAACGCGCGACCCTTTACGATCTCCTCGAATCCGTCCAGGTCATCGGTGAGCGCCTGACGGATCTTGTGCACCGCCGAGCGCGGCGGCATCCAGATGCCGCCGCCGCAGAACGATTTGCCGGGCTCGATGTGGAAGTAAAAGCCGGCGCCGCCGTGTACCGCTTCGGTGCCCACGCCGCGTCCCGCATCGCGGTGAAAGAACCAGCACGCCGCGTGCGTCTTGTACGGGGCCTTGTTCTTGGAGAAGCGCACATCGCGGTGAATACGAAACACCGACTTCTTCGGCGAGCCCACGATCTCCGGCGCCATCGTAGCGAGATGCACATCCACCTCTTCCACGAGCAACGCCAGCGGCCGCTTGATCTCACGTTCGAAATCCGCGCGATGCGCCTCGAACCATTCCTTGCGGTTGTTCTTGGCGATGCCGCGCAGGAACGTGAACGCCTTCGGCGTGAACTGCGTGAAGCTGTCGCCGATCAGGTCTTTCATGACATCCCCGACGACATCGCTGTTGCCATCGCATCGACGGACGACGACATGGCGGGAAACAGGAAGCGCAGGAACAAACCCGATCGCTCACCCCACGCCCGCTCGTCATGGAGCGCGCCATCGGCTTCCATGTACAGCAGATCGTGACCGGGCTGCCACCCCTTGCGCAGCAGCATGCGATACAGCAACCGCGTGCCCTTGAGCATACGCTGCTCGGCGGTCCCCACATCGAGCCAGATCTTGAGCTCAGGACGCATCCCGTTATTGGCCACCAACTGACGCACAATCCAGCGCTCGTCCCACCACACGCTCGGCGAGAGGAGGCCGAGCTTGCCAAACACCGCCGAGTGGGTGAGCCCGAGATGCAGCGTAAGGAGTCCGCCCAGTGAGCTGCCGGCCAGTCCCGTGTCACGCGCGCCGCGACGCGTACGCCAGTTGTGATCCACCCACGGCTTGAGCTCATACGCGAGCATCTGGCCGTACCGATCGGCCAGACCGCCGGCATCGTGCGCGTTGTCGCGCGTGGGCGTGTACTCGTCGATGCGATCGCGGCCGGCATTGCCGATCGCGACAATGATGAGCGGTTCGATCACCTGCGCATGCATCAGCGCACGCGCCGTGGTGTCGATGCCCCACTGCACACCGAACGGCGACAGCGCGAGGTCATCGAACACGTTCTGCCCATCGTGCAGATACAGCACGGGATAGCGTCGGTCGCTGTTCAGCGCATAATCGGGCGGCAGGCAGACGATGACGTCGTGCGGGTGCGGCAGAAAGCGCGACCGGATCTCCGCAAAGTGCAACAGCGAACCCACCACCCGGGGAACGGGTGGTGAGGGGTGGAGCTCGTCGGACAACCCAGCATGGACCACGGTGGGGAACGTGTTGGGGCTGGGGAAGCCGTTTGGAGGCGAACGTGTGGGGGCAACCGGAAGCACCGGAGCCTGTGCACCAGCGTGAACGCAACCTAAGCGGCGGGGGTGGCGCGGGGCATACCTTGAATTTCGTGCGGCGTCAGACCGGGTCGCTGACGCTCCCGGTCTGAACGAACGAATCGAGGTTCGACAGCGCGCGCATGCCCATGTTGGTGCGCGTCTCGATGGTGGCGCTGCCCAGGTGCGGCAACAACACCACGTTCTCGAGCTCCATGAGCTCGGCCGTCACGCTGGGTTCGAACTCATACACATCGATACCAGCGCCGGCGATCTTTCGCTCTTTCAGTACTGACGCGAGCGCCGCTTCGTCGATCACGTCACCGCGCGCGGTGTTCACCAGATACGCATGCGCGGGCATCAGCGCGAGCGTACGCGCGTTCATGAGGTGACGCGTTTCGGGTGTGGCGGGGCAATGCAGCGACACCACATCGGCGCGCGCCAGCAACGTTTCCAACGAATCCACGCGTTCAGCGCCCGCCGGGCCCGCCGTGGCCGGATCATCGATGCGCGGTTCCCGCGGCGCATGATAGATGATCTTCATATCGAACGCAGCCGCGGCCTGACGCGCCACCGCGCGACCGATCCGACCGTAGCCCACGATGCCGAGCGTTTTGCCGCGAAGGGTGCGCCCCAGCATGAACGTGGGGCGTAGTCCACCCCACGCACCGCCGCGCACATGCCGCTCGCCCTCGCCCAACCGGCGCATCGTCATCAGCATCAGCGCGATCGCGATGTCGGCCGTGTCATCCGTGACGACATCGGGCGTGTTACTGATGGTCATGCCGGCGCGCTTGGCGGCGGCCACATTGATGTGATTGACCCCCATACCCACGTTGCACAACATGCGCGCCCGGATGCCTGGCGTGTTGAAGATCTCTTCGGTCCACCGATCGGTCACCGTGGTCATCACAATGTCCGCTTGCTGCAACACTTGCTTCAACTGCTCGGGGGCGAGCGCCAGATCGGTCTTGTTGAACAAGGCGTCGTAGCGCGACGCGATCTCCGCTTCCACCGCGGCCGGCATCTTCCGCGTGACCACCACGCGGACGTCCTTCGTGTTCGTCGACAAGGCGCTCATGCCGACACCCGCCACTGCTGGAGCGCGGCACCGACGCCACTGCCAAGCGTGATCGGAATGCCCGCATCGCACAGCGCCATCTCCACACCCGACAACGCACCGGCCAGCGTGAGACTGTTCGTATCGCCGATATGGCCGATGCGGAAGACCTTGCCGGCGACTTCGTTCAGCCCCGATCCCAGCGAAATATCGTAGCGCGTGAACGCCATCTCGATCACGTGGCGCGCGTCGTACCCCTCGGGCACCATCACGGCCGTGAGTGAATTCGAGGCGATCTCGGGCCGCTTCGCACACTGCCGCAGCCCCCACGCCTGCACCGCCGCGCGCACACCATTGGCCAGAAACCGGTGACGCTCGGCCACCGCCGCCATGCCTTCGTCCAGCAGCATCGTGAGCGCTTCGTCGAGACCGAACAGCAGCGACAGCGCCGGCGTGCTCGGAAAGAATCCCTGCGCGTTGTTCGTGCGCATCGGGCGCAGATCGAAGTACGCGCGCGGCATCGTGCAGCGGTCCACTCGCGCGAGTGCTTTCTCGCTCAGGTAGAGGATGCCGAGCCCGGCCGGCAACATGAAGCCCTTCTGCGTGCCCGTGATGGCACAGTCTACCCCCCACGCATCGAACTGAAAATCGAGGCTGGCAATCGAACTCACGCCGTCCACGAACAGCAGCGCCGGATGCTGTGCGCGATCGATCGCGGCGCGCACGGCGGCCACATCACTCGTGACACCGGTGGCCGTTTCGTTGTGCACCAGCAGCACACCTTGAATCTCATGCGCCGTGTCGGCGGCCAGCGCCGCTTCGATTCGGGCCGGATCGGCCACCTCACCCCACGGCTCTTCGATCACGTCTACCTGATAACCGAGGGCGCGCGCGGTCTGAATGAACAAGTGCGAGAACTGTCCGAAGCGAACGGCCAGGAGTCGTGCGCCGGGATTCACCGTGTTCACCAGCGCCGCTTCCCACATCGCGGTACCCGTGGCCGGGAAAACGAACGGCTCGCCCTTGGTCTGATGGACGACCTGAGGCAGTCGCGAGAGGATCGATCGCGTCAGCGCCGGAAATGCCGACGAGCGATGATCCTCCATCGCTCGGTGCATGGCGCGCAGCAGTCGGTCGGGAACCGGTGTCGGTCCCGGGATCTGAAGAAAGTGCCGTCCGGCCATCGATTACGTCGGAGAAGGAAGCGGAGTCTCGACGGCCGGAGTCTCCAGCGCGTCATCAGAATCATCGTCGTGTTCGTCGTGCACGTCTACCGTCGCATCATCGGTCACGTCGTCGGCCAACTCGTTCGCCTGATCGGGATCGAGCACGCGCAACAGCCGCCGGCACAGCCGCGCCAGGCGTGCGCGTTGCTCACCACTCAATTCGGCCATGATCGCCACGATCGCATCACTCCGTGCCGGGGCGGTGCTCACCAGCACTTCGCGCCCGTCGTCGGTGAGATAGACCGAGATGAACCGTCGATCAGTGGCGTGTCGCTCGCGGCGCGCCCAGCCCCGCGCTTCGAGCGCGTCGATGATCGCCGTCATCTGCGCCTTGCTGCGCCCGAGCGCTACGGCCAACTCCTGCTGATGCACCGGCCCGCGCAATTCCAGCGTTTCCAGCACTCCGAACTGCGACGCCGAGAGCCCGAACGGATGCACGGCCTGCTCGACCTGCGCCGACGCCATCGAGGCGGCGCGCTGCAGCATCGAATACGCGTCGAGCGCGCGGCGGCGTTTCTTTTCTCCCTTACTCATATCGGGCGTTCGTGGTCGGAGGACGGGAACATTGATGGGACAGAATTGCGCACTACGTGCGGGTCACACCGGCATGGCGCATCACCATGCGCTCGGCGAGCACGGTCGCGACCGCCATGATCGTTTCCTGCGGGTTTACCCCGAGTGACGTGGGCAGCAGGGACCCATCGGAAATGTACAGCCCACGCACGCCGTGCCGCTCGCCTTCCGGGGTCGCGCCTGACGTGGACGGATCGGTGCCCATGCGACAGGTGCCGTTCACGTGGGCTGAAAAGAGCCCGATCCGATTCGGACCGACGGAGCCTTCTTGGAGACGAGCCACATCGGCCGCCGACCGGACCACGATCGGCGTGGAGTGCATGGTCCCCACTTCACGAGCGCCAGCCGCGAAATGCAGTTGCGCCGTCGCCGACAGCGAAGCGCGTACCCGGCGTTGGTCCTCCGCCGTGAGCGCGTACGCGATCGACGTCTCGCCGCGCCGATTCACTCGCACGCGACCGCTCGAACGTGTGCGCTCGGCCCCGTCGCGGGTAAGACCGATCAGCACGCCGAGCTGGTTGAACGACGACATCAAGGTGCGGTGTGACTGACCGAATCCGGGCATGGCCGCCGCCGTGAACGAAGGATGCATCGGCGGCGTTTCGATCCAGAAGCCGAAGTCGGTGCCTCGCCAGCGCAGATGTTCATCGCACATGGTGGTAAGCGGAATGCCGGTGCTGGTCACGATCTCACGATCATACCGCCCCCACACCGCCGTCGTGGGATGCAGCCGCAGCCACTGGCCCACGCCGCCACCACCGAGCCCCGAGCGTTGGAGCAGCGCCGGTGTGCCGATGGCGCCGCCGGCCACGACCACGATAGGTGCATCAATGGTGAGCATGCGTGCGGGGCGCCCCGAATACGGATCGCGCACGGTGGCGTGCACGCGCTTGAGCGGCGGCGTGCCCGATCCGGTATCGCGTTCGCGGATCTCGATCCGATCGACGTGCGTATCGGCATGCAGCGTGGCCCCGGCCGTGAGCGCACGTGGCACGAACGTCACCAACGTAGACTGCTTGGCGTCATGCCGACATCCCACGCCGCAAAAGCCGCAACGCACGCAGTTGGTGGCGTTAATCTGCGCGGTCGACACCTTCCAGCCGAGGGACCGCGCCCCGTCCAGCAGGATGCGGTTGTTGGCAGAATGGGCATCTTCGGGGACGGCGCTGGCGTGCACCTCACGCTCCACGCGCTCGAACACGGGGCCCATCTCCCGCGGCGTCATGCCATACACGCCGGATTCCGTGGCCCACTGATCGAGCACGAAGTCCGGCGTGCGCAGCATGATCATCCAGTTCACCGTGGTGGATCCACCCACGGTATTGCCCTGCACCAATGCCACCGACGCATCGTCGGTGGTCCGCAACGCGCCGTCGGCGTACAGCTGCTCGGTGAGCTCGGCCTCCCGTTCGTTGAAATCGGCGCGCGTGCGATAGGCGCCAGACTCCAACACGACCACCTCGAAGCCGGCTTCGGCCAGTCGGGCGGCCGTGACCGCGCCGCCAGCGCCAGTGCCGATGACAACCACATCGGCGGTGCGATGCAGGTCGGCGCGCAGGGCAACGGCGGGAATCACCCCGCGTGGGAGCGGGTCGGGGGCGATGATCGTGGGCAGCGCGACCGGACCGCGCGCCACCGGCTCGTCGGGCCGAGTGACCCCGGGCAGCGGGCCTTCCCATGGCACCCGCGGTGACCGCAGGTGCATCGGCCCCGCGTAGCCAATGGCCTCAGTGACGTCCGGGCGCGCGTAGTGCACCGCCAATAACAGGCGACGCACGGAATGCGAGGCTGAGCGCAGCGGGGCGAGCGCCGAGTTGAGCCAACGATCGAAGCAACGCGTCTGATCGTCCGCCGACAACGCCGCGAAGCGCGTCGCTTTGCCAATGGCCAGCATCACCGACGTGCGCCCACCAAGGACATCGAGGGCGAGCCCCAGCTGCGCGCGACGATGCGCGGGGAGTAACTCCAGTCGCGCATCACATCGGGCGACGAACGCGGCCGCAGACTCGGCGCTTGGCGGCGCCCCCCGGAGTACACACGGGGCAAGCGCCGCCAAGGACGCGCGCTGCGGCCGCGAGAGGTGCGGCAACACCACGCGGGGGGGCGTGCGGATCTCTGGACGGATGGCGGTCACGGTCGCACGCTACCGCCTATTCCCGCGGCACGCCAGCCGCCGTGTTGCTACCGTGGCTCCTGCTCGGCGACGACCTCTGGCGTGCCGAACGTCATACGACCGCGTGTTGCGATCGCGTGTTACGACTTCATCGCGAACAGCTGACGCGTCTCGTCGTGCATGAGCACCCAAATCGAGTAGCCCCCGAACAGCGTGCCCCACGGCCAACGCAACAGACGCAACGCCGACACGAACAGAATGACGTAGCGGGCCCACTGCTGGTGATTGAGCAGCGCGAAGCCCGCGATGAGGCCGAACACGCTGATGGCACCGATCACGATCGCTATCAGGGCGCTGGTCACCGTGCCGACAATCAGCACGATAGGGTTGAGCGTGGCCAACGAGCTGAAGATGCCGCCCATCAACACACCAGCGGCGGCGAGGATGCCGATCGCGCTGTAGAGCAGGTTGACGATGCCGACAACTTTTATATGGGTGCGCATGGTGTCGCTCCGGAGTAGTGGGTACGCCGTTCCGTACGCCCCCCCGCGCGCGCAGGATTCAGCAGACGCGTCAGCGCAGACGCGTCAGCGCAGACGCGTCAGCGCGCGCGCCAAACGGCGGTGACCATACGCTTGGCACCGCCACCGGCAATGCTGACCATGGCGACCCCGCCCAGAATGACCGTCATCGCGGCGACGGCCTGCGCCGGAAGCCGCTCACCCGCGAACAGCACGCCGAGCAACACCGCGACGGCCGGGTTCACATACGCGTAGGTCCCCACCGCCGCAGGGCTCGCCACCTTCAGGAGCCACATGTAGGTGCTGAATCCACTCAGCGATCCGAACACAATCAAGTAGAGCAGCGAGGCCGCCGATCGGGCGGAGATGTGCAGCGCCGAGGTCCACTCTCCTGAGGCCAGCGACAGCAGCAGCAGCAGCGAGCCACCCACCAGCATCTGCATCGCGATCGCCAACGCGGGCGACTCGGCCTGTCGCGCGGTGCGCGAATACAGCGAGCCCACGGTCCACGAGAACGAGCCTAGCGTGAGCACGAAGGCCCCCACGGGGTCGACGGTGGCCGTGGCCGCACCGGTTGGCATGACGAGCAGGGCGACGCCGGCGAGGCCGATCAGGACGCCGATGATCTTGATGAGCTCCGGGCGCTTCCCCTGCCAGAGCTCACAGAGCACGAGCCAGAGGGGGACGGTGGCGACCAGCACCGACGTGAGCCCGGAGGGCACCCGCTGACTGGCCCAGGAGACCGCCCCGTTGCCCACGAACAGGAGCATCGTGCCAATCACCGCCGACGTCTTCCACTGACTCTTTGTGGGTTTTTTCGCGCCACGAAAGCGGCACCATGCATACAATAACGCGCCAGCAGACAGGAATCTGACCGCGCCCATCCCGAACGGCGGGATCGTCTCCACGCCCCAGTGAATCGCCAGATACGTCGACCCCCAAACGATGTAGATCACGAGGAACCCGGCGATCAGCCGCCACTTGGTGCCACGCCGGTCGGCGCCGTCGCCGACCGATTCGACGGCGGCCACGGCCAACTCAGGGTTCAACGGGGCGTTGGTACTGGAAATTGGACGGTTCGTGAAGGACATCGCGTCAGCTGGGACGACGCAGGGCACGCAGGGCGGCATCACCCGCCGCCGCCCCACCAACGAGGAAATACAGATAGAACGTGTAGAACCGCCACCAGAGCAGCGATGCGGCAAAGATACCCGCCGGAATCGCCGAACCGAGCGTGGCGGCGAAGGCGCCTTCGATAAAGCCACCCCCGCCGGGCGCCGGCACCACCACCCCGCCGTAAAAGAGCGCCAGAGGCCAGAGCACCAGCGGGGCCAGCGTGTCCATGGTGCGCGGGAACGACGGGTCGCCCAAAAACACCAGTATGGGCAGCGTGGCCACCTTGAACAGCACGTGCAGCACCGAGCCCCCGAAGGCCAACAGCATCAGCGCCGGATCGGCTCGCCGCAGCGACTGCACCGACCCCCGCAGCGCCCGCAGCGTACGCTGCACCACGCGCCAGCGACCGGCGTGCAGTCCCACCCGCCGAGCCCAGACGGGCGGCGGCCCGTGGGCATTCCGTTTGGACAGGATTACCCCCGCCGCACCGACGCCCAGCACGACGCCGCTGTAGCCGCCCACGAGACTGAGCAGTCCGGCCACCGAGGCGCCACGCCCGGCGAAGAGGACCGCCAGAACCGTGCACACCAGCACCAGCGACCACATCTCGAGAAACAGCTCGAGGAAGAGAATCAGCACGCGCCCCGCCGGTCCGGTGCCACTTTCCGCCAGCACCAAAAAGCGCGACGGCTCCGCCCCTGAACGGGCCGGCGTGATGGCCGCCGCGAAATCACCGGCCAGGCAGACCCGCACCGCGGTCCCGAAGCGCAGCGGAATGCCGCACGCCCGCGCCGACGCTTGGATCTTGAGCGCTCGGGTGATGATCTCGGCCGTTACCGTGGCCAACGCCGCTGCGTGCACCGGCCACGCCAGCCACGGCATGCCCCCCGCCGGCCAATGAGAGGCGACCACCCAGGCCGACACCCCCATCATGGCGGCGAACGACAGGGCAGTCACGAGCCATCGCACAGCAGACATCACGAAAAGATAGTTGGGGGCGCATCGTTGGCCCACGACGCGACCGACTCACGGCCCCGTCACGTCGCTGGTGTGCACGAACCGCCGGAACAGTGGCTTCGAGCCGAAGTACATCAGCAGGCCAAGCTCGGTGTTGGTGGCTTTGAGGTAGTGCAGCATCTGCGCTTCATGCTGCGCGTGCAAGGTGTTGGCGGTCTTGCATTCGACGATGACCTTCCGGTCGACGAGCAGATCGACGCGGGATTTCCCAATGATGTGCCCCTTGTAGACCACGGCAAAGGGGACCTCCTGTTCGACGGGGATTCCGCGCAACTGCAGTTCGACGTGCAGCGCATTTTGGTAGCACACTTCATGCAGGCCTCGCATGAGGGCGTTATACACCTCATAGAACGCGCGGATGATTTGGCTGCTGAGCTCTTGGTGCAACAGTGTTTGCAGCGGTGCGTCGCTCATGATTGCTCCTGGTTGAGATACGCACACCTTGGCGCGACTGCCACCGAGCGTACTCACCACAAACGCGCCGCCACCATCTTTCCAACGCACGACTCCCTACGTCCGCACTGACTCGATTTACTATTGCGTTTCATTGGCGAATACGCATGCCGGCGCGTGGTAGCGCTGTCTGTTCAGGCGAACCAAAACAGCATGACCGCGAATCGACACGGACAACGACACGGATCATGTGCTGTTGTTGTTCATCCGCGAACATTCGTGCCAATCCGCGGTCAAGCTGTTTTCTGTTGTTTACGTCCCGCGCGGCTTCGCCCGCCTCGTCGCCTCCGCCGTCAGCGGATCCTCCGGCCACGGGTGCCGCGGATACCGCCCGCGTAGCTCCTTGCGCACCTCGAAGTACGAGCTGCGCCAGAATCCCGCGAGGTCGCGCGTCACCTGCACCGGCCGCTGCGCCGGTGACAGCAGCTGCAGCGTGAGCGACACACGCCCATCCATCACCATCGGCGTCGTGCTCCACCCGAACACTTCCTGCAGCTTCACCGCCAGCACCGGCGCCGTCGCCTCACTGTAGTCCAGCGCAATCCGCGACCCACTCGGCACCTCCAGATGCGTCGGTGCCAATCGCTCCAGCGCCGACCGCTGCGACCACGGCATCAGCGACTGCAGCGCGTCGTGCCAATCCACCGACGCCAGCTGCGCCCACGTGCGCACGCCGTCGAGATACGGGCCCGCCCACTCCGCCAGCGACGCCGACAGGGCGGCCACCGATACATCCGGCCAACTCTCATCGTGCGCATGCACGAACGCCATCCGTTCACGCAATCGCAACGCCGCCTGTGAAAACGGCAACGCCTCGATCCCACCGCGAGCGAGCTGGGCACGAATCGCCTCCAGCACGGTCTGCAACACGACCTCGGGATCGGCGTCGGACCACATCACTTCTTCAATCACGAGCGCACCCAGCATCGTACGCTTGCGCGCACGTACGGCCTTGGTGCGCTCATTCCACTCCACCAGTTGCACCCGCACGAACTGCGCGCCGAAATCCTCGCGCAGTTCCTCCAGCGTGATCGGCGCCGCGCGCACGATGCGGGCTTCGGGCGACGTGCCCTCAAGATCCGCGATGGCCAGATAGGGCGCGTCGTGCAGCGCATCGTGTTTCGCCAACACCGCCCCGCTGCCGTTGCGCAGCAGGTACCGCGGCTCAGCACCACTGCGTCGCTGCGCCACGCGATCGGGATACGCCAGCGCGAGCAACGAGCCCGTGTCGGCATCATCCCACAATTCCGGCGATGAGGCGCGCGACGACGAACCCGATCCCCCGCCCGCCGCGCGGCGTGCGAGATCGTCGGCCGTCTGTCGCACGCGCCGCACGCCATCGCGATCCACCGCCACCCCCACCGCGCCCGACGCTCCATCGCGTCGCAGCAGCTCCGTACGCAATCGCATGTCCGACTGCGGCGGCAACCCGTCGTAGCGCACGATGTCGCGCTCCTCCAGCAACGCCGCGATCGCGGCACCGAGCGGCAAGGCACCACGCGCCGCCGCGGTGATCGCCAGGTGCGCCAACCGTGGCTGTAACGGCAGCGCCGCCATGCGACGGCCATGGGGCGTGATACGCCCCGCGTCGTCGAGCGCACCGAGCTGCGCCAACAGCGCCCGCGCCTGCGCAAACGCACCGGCCCGCGGCACATCCAGCCACCGCAGTGTGGTGGGATCGCTGATGCCGGCGTCGGCCAGTTCCAACGCCAACGACGACAAATCCGCGTCCACAATTTCCGGACGCGTGCTCGGCAGCAGCGTATGGTCCTCGTGTTGATCCCACAGCCGGTAGCTCACGCCGGGCGCCGTACGCCCCGCACGACCACGACGCTGATCGGCCGACGCCCGACTCACCCGCACCGTGTGCAATCGCGTCAGCCCCGCCGAGGCATCGTAGCGCGGCACGCGTGACAAGCCGCAGTCGATCACCACACGCACGCCCGCCACCGTCAGGCTGGTCTCGGCGACACTCGTACTGAGCACCACCTTCCGCGTACCCACCCGCGCCGGTGCCAGCGCCGCATCCTGCTCGGCCAACGGCATGCTGCCATGCAGCGTGTGCACGCGTACGCCAGTCATCGTGTCGCCCGTGAGACGTTCCGCCACTCGGCGCTGTTCACCAGCGCCGGGCAGGAACACCAGCACATCGCCTTCGGTGGCGTCGAGTGCCTCACGAATCACCCGCGCCGTCGTCGCCTCCACCCGCTCATCACGACGCGGCGCGCGATAGTGCGTCTCGATGGGAAACATGCGCCCCTCGCTGCGCAGCACCGGCGCCGGACCACGCGCATCGGCCAGCAACGCCGACACCGCGACGCCGTCGAGCGTGGCCGACATCACCAGCACGCGCAGCTTCTCACGCAGATGGCGCTGTGTTTCGAGCACCAGTGCCAACCCGAGGTCGGCGTGCAGCGACCGTTCGTGAAATTCGTCGAAGATCACGAGCCCGATATCCTCGAGCGCCGCATCGCTGCTCAGCATGCGCGCCAGCACGCCTTCGGTCACTACCTCGATACGCGTCTGCTTCGAGATGCGCGACTCGCCGCGCACGCGGTACCCCACCGTCTGCCCCACGTCCTCGCCGATCGTCGACGCCATGTACGACGCCGCCGCGCGCGCGGCGAGTCGTCGCGGCTCGAGCATCACCACCTTCGCGCCCGCCAGCCACGGCTCGTTCACGAGCGCGAGCGGCACGCGTGTGGTCTTTCCCGCACCGGGTGGCGCCTCCAGCACCGCGACCGTGCGCGCCGTCAGCGCCGCGCGCAGCGACGGAATGATCTCGTCGATCGGAAGAGTCGTGGTGTCTCGCACAGCGACCGACTATCGGCGACGACGTGCTGGCGGATCGAGCTGCTGCACCAGCCACTGCTGCGCGCGCTCGATCACGTCATCAAAACCGCTGCGCACGCCGCGTACCGTGAGGCGAGCCTCCACGCCGGGCGTCATGCCCACGCGCTGCAACTGCGCATCGTCCGCGCGACGCAGCTCTACGATGGGCAACGCGACCTGCAACAGTCCCGGCAACGCCACCTGCATCACCTCACCAGGCGCTCCGGCACTCGAGGAGCCAATGAACGTCACCGGCGCCACCGCATCGAGCGCGAGCGCCAGTCGCTCCATTTCGCCATCGGTGCGCTCGTCGATCAGCGCCACGAGGCGTCCGGCATAGTGGCCGGCCGTATCACCGCGACTCACCCGCGAGCGCGTCTCGCGCGTGACGGCGCACAACGCGCGTGCTTCGCGCAACGTCGGCGTGGCACACGGTTCGCTGTCGTAGCGCCGCACCTCACGCGCCGTGACTGCCTCCGGTATGCGGCGCACCGCCGCCAGAATCGCCGCGGCATGACCGGTACCCAGCGTGCCGCGCAAATCCAGGATCCAACCGCGGGCGCTCCGCGCACGCACCATCGTCGCCGCCAGCGAGTCGACCGACAGACGTTCCACATCGAGATATACGATGTCGCCGGGCAGCGTGCGCACCGCACTCACGAGGGGCCGTTCGGAGCGCGCGAGGAGCGCCATGTCGTCCACACGGCGCGGAATGTTCACCTGTCGCTCGCGATTGGCCATGTCGCGCACCCGGAACAGCGTGCCGCCACTCGGCCCCAGTGCCAGCTGCGGCATCAAGGCGCGCAGACGTGACCAACTGTTCGGCGCCGACACCGCGGTGCGGTGATCGATGATCCACGCCGGCGTCGGGAAGCCGTCGGCCGCTGTGACCTCCATGCCCGTCTCGATGCCGAGCGCCTTCGTCACGGAGTCGCGCATCACATCGGTGATGATGGCACGGTCTTCGATCCAGCGCACACGAAACGGCACCGACGCCGTGCCGCGAACGGAATCGGCCGACGGTCCCTGCAAGGTCGACGGCGTGTCATCGAGCGCCGATACCATCGGCATCAACGCCGCCGCGTACTCCGTCGCGACCCGCGCCGCTTCGAGCGCGGGGATCGTGCGCTCGAGCAGGGCGTCCATGTCCTCGTCGTACAGGTCGCGATGCACATGCCGCACACGAATCGCACTCCACAACCGGGCCGCCGCCAGCAAACGCGCGCCCATGAACGGATAAGGATCGCTGTCGTAGTAGCCTGGCAACACCGCCGGCAGTCGCCGTGTGGGCACGCGCGAGGCGCGCACGATGCGGCTGGTGCGCAGCAGCGTGAGCGCCGTGCGCAACACCGGCGCGCTGTCTGACGGCTGGGAGGCTCGAGGAAGCACCGTGTCGGCAAGCAACCCGGTGCTGCCGTCGGCGTGCACAAGTTCTCCCGTGCGGAGTCGCACCGACACACGATCGGCGATCGGCAACACTACACTCGACACCAGCGGCGTGTCGTCCACACCCTCTTCGGCGAGGAGCGTGGCCCGACCACTCGCGATCAACGACAACAGCGCGCGCGGCAGCACCGTGGCGCGGTTCGCCAGCACCATCACGCGCCGCGGTGTCGCTGAACCCGCAAACACCGGACGTCCCGTGCGTACCGTCCAGGCATCGTCCGGCTGCCACGCTCCGTTCATTACGTGCGCGCCACCAACCCGGCGCGTGCGCTCCATGCTCATCGTTGTAAGCGCGCTGTTCAACGACGTCACCAATCCCGCGTTGGCGACGAACAGCTCGACGTCGGCATCGAGGGAATCCAACACCGCACCGGTCGCGGCACTCGTCGTCGCACCAGACCCACGCACATCGAGTATCACGTGGGCCGGCGCCGTCGCGAGCAGTCGGCGCACCATCGCCGCCGCGCTGTCGGTGAACAGCGCGCGTTGGGCCGATCCCAGCGGCACGCGCACGATGAGCACACTATCGCGCGTGCGTTCGCTGCCGAACACAAAGTCATTCGTGGCACCCGTGGCGCTCATCGCGTCGGCCAGCTCCACCCGCGTGAGTGGGTCCTGCACCACCGACAGCAGGCGTCGATAGGCCACCGCCAACTGCTGCGGATCAGTGGCCGACCGCACCACCGTGGCCGCGCGGATGAATGCCGAATCCCACGGCGCGCCGCGCTCGATCACCGCCGGGTGGTACAGCGACACCAGATGCCACACCTGCATCAGCGCGTGCAGGCGGGCCACACCCGCCGAGTCGGATGGCGCCGGGTCTGGCTCCGGGAGGATCGTGTCCACGACGGCCGGCGCCGCCGGCGCTGGCGGCGCCGGCGCCACCACGGCGGGAGCCGACGTCTCCACACGGGAATCCGGCCTCACCGTGAAAAAGCGGCTGCTGCAGCCGGCGCTCGAGACGGCGAGCATCGCCAGCGTCGCGCGCGCGGCGATACGGCCGAGCATCCGGGGAGTGGGCGGAATCAGCATATTACGCAAGATACCATCGGCGTCCTTTCCCGTTGCACGACGCTTCCCCATCCCGACCCGTCCCCGCATGACCGATCGCCTGTACTACACCGACGCGCGCCTCGACCGCTTCACCGCCGCCGTGCTCGACATCACCGACGACGGCCGTCGTGTCGTGCTCGATCGCACGGCGTTCTATCCCACCTCGGGCGGACAACCGCACGACGTGGGCACGCTGGGCGGGATCGCGGTCGTGGACGTCATCGACGAGGACGAGCGCATCGCGCATTGTCTCGCCGACCCGATCGGCGTCCCAGTAGGCTCGATGCTGGTTGGACAGGTCGACATGACGCGACGCGTCGATCACATGCAGCAACACACCGGTCAGCACCTGCTTTCGGCCATGCTCACCGACGAATTTGGCTGGCCCACCGTCAGCGTGCACTTCGGTGATGACACCAACACGGTCGATGTGGCCTGCGAAAATTTCGACCCCACCACGCTCGCCGCCATCGAACGCCGCGCCAATGCGCTCATTGTGCAGAACCGCCGCGTCACGGTGTCTTTCGAGAACGCCGCCGAAGCCACCGGGCTCCGCAAGCCGAGCGACCGCGACGGCGAGCTCCGCATCGTCACCATCGACGGCTTGGACCGCAGCGCCTGCGGCGGAACCCATGTCGATGGAACTGGGGAGATCGGCGCCCTGCTGCTACGCCGCGCCGAGAAGACCAAGGGCCATACGCGGATCGAGTTCGTCTGCGGCCATCGCGCCGTGTCCCGCGCCCGCCTCGACGCCGAGCTGCTCACCAAGGCCGCGCGCACGCTGTCGGCCGCGCCGCATGATCTGCCGGGTCTCGTGGAACAGCAGATGCAGCGGCTCACCGAGGGCGAGCGCGAACGCAAGCGCCTCGCCGGCGAGCTCGCGCGCTATCAGGCCACCGCGATGTGGACGGCGTCTGTCCCCGACAGCGACGGGGTGCGCCGCATCGTCACGTCGGTAACGGGGGCGGTGAAGGACGCCGAGCCGCTGGCCCAGCAGCTGGTCGCCCTCGGGAGTTGCGCTGTGGTGGTCACCAATACCGAAGCTGGCGGGGTACTGATGGCCACGGCAGCCGGCATCGACGCAGGGCAGCGACTCCGCACCGCGCTGCAGTCGGTGGGCGGCCGTGGCGGCGGATCGCCCCGTCTCGCGCAGGGTACCGTGCCCGATCCGTCGCAGCTGCACCTCGTGCTCGAGCAACTCGGCTTTCTTCCCCCGCTACCGGAGCCTCTCGCATGAAGATCACCCGTCCGTCGCCCGCTGAACACGCGCCGTTCGCCAGCACCTACCTCGACGCCACCGCCAAGGCCCTCGACGCCTTGGGCACCGACCACCTCTGGTCGCTGCTGGTGACGCAGCCGATGGCCCTCGGCGAGCTGCTCGACGCCGTCGACCCCGCGCTCGTGGACTTCGCCTACGCCCCCGGCAAATGGACGCTGGGCGAGTCTCTGGTGCACGTGTCCGACACGGAGCGGGTGTTCGCCTATCGGCTGATGCGCGTCGCTCGGGGCGACATGACACCGCTTCCGGGCTTCGATCAGGACGCCTGGGTGCCGGAGAGCCGCACCATAGGCCGTCCGCTTGACGACATTTTGACCGAAATCCAGACCGTGCGAGCCGCCACCCTGTCGCTGGTGAAGTCGCTGGATGAGCAAGCCTGGGGCCAAGTCGGTGTCGCCAGCGGGCATCCGATCTCGCCGCGGGCGCTCGCCTGGATGATCGCCGGACACTTCGCGCACCATCTGGATCTCACGCGAGAGCGGTATCTGCTCCGCTGAGTATTCGGCCGCGTTCGATCCCTGGAATCCGCTAGATTTCAGGTCTGTGGCGCCCACTCAACCGGAGCGCTTCACCTGACCGAAATTCCGGAGCGATGCCCGTGTCCGCTTTGCCCGCTGCAGCTGCCGTCACCGAGACCGAGCGTCTCGCGATCGATACGATCCGCACCCTCGCCATGGATGCGGTGCAGGCCGCCGAGTCCGGGCACCCCGGCACCCCGATGGCGCTCGCGCCACTCGCCTACGCGCTCTACACGCGGCATCTGCGTCACGACCCGTCGGCCCCGCTGTGGGCCGATCGCGACCGCTTCGTGTTGTCGGTTGGACATGCCTCGATGCTGTTGTACGGCACGCTGCACATGGCCGGCTACGACCTGCCGCTGGCCGAGATCAAGCGCTTTCGTCAATGGCAGAGCAAAACGCCGGGCCACCCCGAAGTGCATCACACGCCCGGTGTGGAAACGACCACCGGTCCACTCGGTCAGGGTGTCGCCAACGCGGTCGGGTTCGCCGTGGCCGAGTCGCATCTCGCCGCGACGTTCAATCGCGCCGGTCATGACATCGTCGATCACTACACCTACTTCGTGGCCGGCGACGGCTGCCTCATGGAAGGCATCTCGCACGAAGCGGCCAGCTACGCCGGTCACGTCAAGCTCGGCAAACTGATCGGGTTCTTCGACGACAACGGCATCACGATCGACGGCAGCACCGATCTCTCGTGCAGCGACAACGCCGAGCAGCGTTTCGCGGCATACGGCTGGCAGGTGTTGCATGTGGCCAATGTGAACGACCTCGCCGCGATCGACGCGGCGATCGCGGAAGCGAAGGCCGACACGCAGCGTCCCACGATGATCATCACGAAGACGCACATCGGTTTCGGCTCCCCCAACAAGCAGGACACGGCCAAGGCGCACGGTGAGCCGTTGGGTGCGGCCGAGATTGCGCTCACGAAGACCGCGTACGGTTGGCCCAGCACCGAACCATTCTTCGTGCCCGATGCCGCGCGCGCGCATTGGACGGAGCGCGTGGCCACTCGGGCCGCGTCGCACACCGAGTGGAAGGCCAAGTGGGCCGCGTATCAGGCGGCGCATCCCGCGCTGGCCGCCGAGTTGCTGCGTCGGAACGCCGGCACCGTGACCGCAGCACTCGACAGCGCCTTCCCGGTGTTCGATGCCAAGAGCGGCAACGTGGCGAGTCGTGCCGCGAGCGGCGTGGTGATCAACGCGATTGCATCGGCCGCGCCGGAGCTGGTGGGTGGCAGCGCCGACCTCACGGGGTCGAACCTCACGAACGTGAAGGGCGCGACGTACTACGCGCCAACGGCGGCCGCCGGTCGCAATTTCCATTTCGGCATTCGCGAACATGCGATGGGCGCGATCATGAATGGCATGGGACTGCACGGCGGCATCATCCCGTACGGCGGCACATTCCTGGTGTTCAGCGACTACATGCGTCCGGCCATTCGCCTGGCCGCCCTCATGGGCGTGCAGGCGATCTATGTGTTTACGCACGATTCCATCGGATTGGGCGAAGACGGTCCTACGCACCAGCCCATCGAGCATCTCACGGCGTTGCGCTGTATTCCGAATTTGCTGGTGCTGCGTCCAGCCGATGCCGATGAAGTAAGCGAAGCGTGGCGCGTGGCGATCGCCCATCGCACCGGTCCGTCGGCCATCGTGCTCACGCGTCAGAAGCTGTCGTATTACAACGAGCCGGCGCGGGCACGGGCCGGTGTGCCGCGCGGGGCGTACGTGGTCGCCGACACGAACGGCGTGCCGAATGTGGTGCTGATGGCCAGCGGTTCGGAAGTCGAGATTGCGCTGGCTGCCCGTGAGAAGTTGGCTGCCAACGGCGTGAACGCGCGGGTGGTGAGCTGCCCCAGCCTCGAACTGTTCTCCCGCCAAGACGCATCGTATCGCGCCAGCGTGCTGCCCGCCGGCGTGCCGCGCGTGGCGGTGGAAGCGGCGCATCCGATGTCGTGGTACCAGTGGGTAGGCGACACGGGGGCGATCGTCGGTATCTCGACCTTCGGTGCCAGTGCGCCGGCGCCTACGCTATACGAGAAGTACGGCATTTCGGCCGACAACGTGACCGCCACTGTTACGGAGCTGCTGGGCGCCTAGTCAGGTTGGTATGACACGTCTGCTGGCCGTTGTCGGCGCCACGATCGGTGGATACGCTGGCTGGGCCGCCGGCGAACCGTTCGGCATGTTCACCGCGTTCGTGGTGAGCATCGTGCTCACGGCGGTGGGTGGGTATTACGGGCGGAAGATGGGGAAGCACTACGGCGGGTAGCGCGTGTTGCTGACGGATCGCTGAACTGATCACGCAGAGAAAACCGAGAGGGCGCAGAGAACGCAGAGAGAACTTTTCCTCTGCGAGCTCTGCGCCCTCTGCGTCTCCGCGTGATCAGTTCGGCAACCGCTAGCGACGCAGCGCGCGCCCCGCGAACACGTTCGTCATCTTCCGCTCCTGCACCGCCGCCTGTCCGTTCACGAACACCCACACCATCCCAGTCGAGAGCCGTTTCGGCTCCACATAGGTCGCGTCGTCGCGGATGGTCTTGGGATCGAACACGATCACATCGGCGAACGCACCGGCGCGCAGCACGCCACGATCGACCATGCGATACGTCTCAGCCACCTGCCCCGACGACGCGCGCACCATCCGCTCCATCGTGATCACCGGCTTGTCGAGCACGTACCGACGGATCTTGCGCGGGTAGGTGCCATACAGGCGTGGGTGTCCGTCCGACCCGTCGGAGCTCGTCATCACGTACGGATCCTTCATGAACGTTTCGAGGTCGGCCTCGGTCATGTTGAACGACGCCACGCTCATGTCGAGCCCCTCGTTGATCATCGCCAGCGCCGTCTCCACCGCCGGCATGTTCCGCTCGGTCGCCGCCTGCTTGAGTGTCTTGCCGATATACGACGTCGCGGCGGCACTGCCACCAGTGAGCAACAGCGTGCTGTCGCCACCACGACGACGCAGGTTGTCGCGCATTTCCACCAGCATCTTCTCCCGCACTGCGGCATCGGCAATGCGCAGCTTGAGCGAGTCGTTGCCGCCGGCCTGCGCCCAGCGCGGCACCAACGCCGCACTCAATCCTGTTCCACTCGCGGTCCATGGATACTGATCGGCCGTGACCATGCATCCCCTGGCGCGCGCCGCACGCATGATGCCCAACACGCTGTCGGCCTTGCCCCACACATCCACACCGAGCGTCTTGATGTGTCCCACGTTCGTCGTGAGACCCGATTCACAGCCGATACGAATCGTTTCGCGTACCGACGCCAACAACCCAATCGTGTAACTCGACTCGTCGCGCTGATGCGTGTCGTACACGCCGCCGAACGGTTTCGCGGCCGAGATCACGGCGATCGCTTCGTCGGTGCTGGCGTAGCTTTGCGGCGCGTAGAACAAGCCTGAGCCCACGCCGAGCGCGCCCTCCTGCATGGCCTTCGTGATGAGCGCGCGCATGGAATCGATCTGCACCGTCGTGGCCGGCGACGACGACGCGCCCATCACGTGGGCGCGCACCGTGCCGAAGCCGACGGTGGCATAGGCGTTGGTGCCAAGCCCCAGCTTCTCGGATTCGTCGAGCACGCGCCTCACATCGAACGGTCCGCTTCCGTCGGGGCCGATCGTGACCGTCGTGACGCCCTGCATCAAGGAGGACGCACTCAAGCGGCGCTCCGAATTCAAGCGCGGCAGCCCTCCATACGCGTGGGTGTGCGGATCAATAAACCCCGGCGACACGATCAGCCCGGTGGCATCGATGCGACGCGCGGCCGTGGTGCCGCTCGGGATCGCACCGACGAACGCAATGCGGTCGCCGCGAATGCCGACGTTCGTGATGCGTCCTGCGGCGCCGGTGCCGTCGTACACCATCGCACCCGTGATGAGCACGTCCACCGCGCCTTGCGCCGGCAAGGCTGCGCCAACAGGCAGCGCAGCGATGAACGCACCGAGCACGCCAGCGCGACGGACAGATGATAGGAGAGTCATGATCGAGAGTCGTGTGTTGAAAGCGTGACCAGCCATGCTACGCGTCGCACACCAGCGTCGCGGCCGCCAGATCTTCGAGCGCGAGTCCAACCGACTTGAACAACGTGATCTGCGCGCGGTCGGTGCGCCCCGGAATGGTGCCCACCACCAGCTCGCGCAGCTCGGCCACCACCTGTCCACGCGGGAACACGCCGCGGGCCAGCGGATCGATCAGGTCGCCGGCCTCGCTCAGGGCACCGTCGTAGCTGTCCACCACAATGCGACTGGCACACATCGTGTCGTCATCGGCTTCGCGCATGGCGGGCGTGAAGCCACCCACCAGATCCACGTGGGTGCCGGACGACAACCACGCGCCCTCCACGATCGGCGTGCGGGACGTCGTGGCGGCACAGACGATGTGCGACGCGGCCAGCGCGAGGTGTAACGCGTCGAGATTGCCCGGGCATGCCTCCACCGGCAGTCCTTCGCTCGCGAGCGCGTTGGCCAGCGCCGCCGCGCGGGACGGCGTGCGTCCCCAGATGCGTACGCGGGTGATGGCGGGCCGCATGGCGCAGTACGCCCGCACCATGTACGGGGCCAGCGTGCCCGTGCCGATCACCAACAGGTCGCTCGCGTCATCCCGCGCCAGATAGCTGGCGGCCAGCACCGACGTGGCCGCCGTGCGCCGCACCGTGAGCGCTTCACCGTCGAGCACCGCCAGCGGCTCACCGGTGTGCCGATCCAGCATAATGTACAGCGCCTGCACCGTGCGGGCGGCGCGCGCGTCGGGCATGAACGTCACCACCTTCACACCAAGCGCGTCGTCGCTCCACGCCGGCATCAGGAGCAGTGAGTCCCGGTCGCTGAGCGCGTGCGCATGTCTCCGCGGCACGGTCGCACCAGCCGCGAAGGCGTCCCGCAAAGCGGAGACCAGCGTGGACCACGGCAAAGCCGCGTGGACCTGTTCAGCGGAACGATACGGCAGCATCTTGGAATTCTATGTCTCCAGACGTTTTGCGGAACCAGCAGGTGGACCCTGCGACGAAAGTCGTGATCATCGGTGGTGGCGTGATGGGCGCCGCCACCGCCTCGTTCCTGGGCGCGCGCTTCGGTATCCGCGCCACGGTCCTCGAGCGCGACGCGTCGTATGCCCGGGCCTCGAGCGCGCTGTCGGTGTGCGCTATCCGGCAGCAGTTCTCCACCGAGATCAATATCCGGATCTCACAACAGAGTTTGGCGTTCTACCGCGACATCGGTCGTCTGCTGGCCGTGGGAGACGATCGCCCCGGCATCGGGCTCGTGGAGCCGGGCTACCTGTATCTCGCCACCGACGCCGGCGCCCATGTGCTGGCGGAGAATCAGGCGTTGCAGGCGCAATGCAACGCGTCGGTAGCGCTGCTATCGCCGGCCGAGCTCTTGGTACGATTCCCGTGGCTGAGTGTTGACCAGATCGCGCTGGGCTCCCTGGGGCTGTCGACGGCGACGAGCGGTGAAGGCTGGTTCGACGGGTATTCGGCGCTGCAAGCGTTCCGGCACCACGCCATCGCGCAGGGTGCGCGCTTTCTCGAGGTCGAGGCCGTCGACTTCGATGTGCGTGATGGCGCGGTGCAGTCGGTGCTCACAGCACAGGGTGAGCGGGTGGCGGCTGACGCCGTCCTCATTGCCGCCGGCGCCTGGTCGTCACCAATCGCCGCGAAGCTCGGCTTCGATCTGCCCGTAAGGGCCCGCAAACGCGACGTGTTCTCGTTGCAGGCACCGGGGCCCTTGCCGGGGTGTCCGCTGGTGATCGACCCCAGTGGCTTCTGGTTCCGCCCCGATGGCGAGGCGGGGCAATTCCTGTGCGGTTCACCACCGCGTGGCGACGATGTCGACGATGCGCCACTCGACAAGGTGGACCACGGCCTCTTCAACGACTGGCTGTGGCCGCGTCTGGCCGAGCGCGTGCCGCAGTTCGACGAGTTGCGGGTAACCGGCTCGTGGGCGGGGTACTACGAGTACAACACCTTCGATCAGAACGGGCTGGTGGGGCGGCTTCCGGGCGTGCGGAATGCGTTCGTGGCGGCGGGCTTCTCGGGACACGGCTTGCAGCAAGCGCCGGCGGTTGGGCTGGGTATGGCCGAATTGATCGCCACGGGGTCGTACGGTGTGCTCGACTTGTCGCCGCTGGGGCTCGAGCGAATCGCGGCGAACGCGCCGTTGGTGGAGCGGAACGTGATCTAGCGACGGGCTGTGCTTGCCGGGTGCTCGAGACAGCAAAATGCCGGAACACGGATCATGCTGATTGCACCGAAGCAGCATAGATAAGCAAAAGACGCTGTTGGCTTATCCGTGTGGTTTCCGCGTAGCTCCGTGTCATCCGTGTTCTGGCTTTTGTTCTTGCTGTGGTCGTTCGACCTCTTCCAGTCCATCCATGCCCGCTTCGCACTCCGAAACCCACAAGAGCGCCAACATCGGCTGGCTGCGCGCCGCCGTGCTTGGTGCCAACGATGGACTGATCTCGACCAGCAGTCTCGTGGTGGGCGTCGCGGCCGCGCAACCCGATCGCGCCTCGGTGGTGGTGGCGGCACTGGCCGGCTTGGTGGCCGGCGCGTTGTCGATGGCTGCCGGCGAGTATGTGTCGGTGAGTTCGCAGTCCGATACCGAGACGGCCGACCTCGCACGTGAGCAGATGGAGCTGGCCACCCAGCCCGAGCACGAACTCGCGGAGCTGGCCAGCATTTATGTGTCGCGCGGACTGAGCCCAGAGCTGGCCCAGCAGGTGGCCGTGGAGCTCACTGCGCACGACGCACTTGGCGCGCACGCGCGCGATGAGTTGGGCATCCACGACTTCACGCGCGCGCGTCCGGTGCAAGCGGCCCTCGCCTCAGCCGCGGCCTTTGCCGTCGGCGCCGGCCTGCCCGTGCTCTTCGTGTTCGTCGCCTCCACGGAAGTTCTCACACCACTCGTGTTCGGCTCCACGATAGTGGCACTGGGCGGACTGGGCATGCTGGCGGCGCAACTGGGCGGCGCGTCGCTGTGGCGCGGTGCGGCGCGCGTCACGTTCTGGGGCGCGATCGCCATGGTGTCGACGGCGCTGATCGGCAAACTCGTCGGCTCACCGGTTTAGTACCCGATGGCCAAGTCACCCGTCGTGCAGAGCGCCAAGCGCGCCACACGCACCCTCAAGCAGCAAGTCAGCACACTCAGTGCCACGGCGGGCGCCACGTGGACCGCCTTCGTGGTGAACGGCATCGCCGGTGGGGCGCTCATGCAGTACGGCGTGATTCCACGCACCCTCACCGGACTGCGCGGCATTCTCTTCGCGCCGTTCCTGCACGCCAACATGCAGCACCTCATCGCCAACACCATTCCGTTTCTGGCGATGGGCTGGCTGGTCATGCTGCGCGATGCGCGACACTTTCTGCCGGTCACCCTGTTCGCGATGCTCGGCTCGGGACTCATGGCGTGGCTGCTCGGCGCGCCCGGCTCCGTCCACATCGGCGCCAGCGGCGTCGTGTTCGGTTACTTCGGCTTTCTGCTGCTTGGCGGGTGGTACGCGCGCAGCTTCATGAGCATCACGCTCAGTATTCTTGTGGCCGTACTCTGGGGCGGCCTCGTGCTCGGCATCGCACCGGGTCAGACGGGCATCAGTTGGCAGTCGCACCTCGGTGGCTTCATTGCGGGTGTGCTGGCGGCGCGGCGGTATCGCAGGGCGTAGGCGGGCATCACCCCACGTATCGGCCGCTCGTCGACCGGTCTTGCGCCCGTCGGTACAATCGTCGATACCATTTCGAATCGACGCGTCACCGACCTCCCACTCTCCCGCACCCCCATGCCCCGTTCTGCTGCCTTCAGCCCGCGCGGTCCCGCCGCCATCGGCCCGTACTCACACGCCGTCTGGGCGGGTGACCTGCTGTACTGCTCCGGTCAGACGCCCATCGACCCGGCCACCACGAAACTCATCGACGGCGATGTCACCGCGCAGACGCACCGTGTGTTCGACAACCTGCAGGCCGTGGTGGAAGATGCCGGTCTGACCATGGACGACGTGATCAAGTGCAACGTGTACCTCACCGATATGGCGAATTTTGCCGCCATGAACACCGCCTACACCACGCGCTTCTCGGCGCCGTTCCCGGCCCGTACCACGGTGGCGGTGGCCGGGCTGCCGCTCAACGCGTCAGTCGAGATCGAACTGGTGGCCAAGCGCCCATAACGCGGTGGCTGGACGTCCGATACGCCACGAGGGGCCGGTCCACTTGAGTCGTTCG
>CAMBRJ010000001.1 GCA_945870175.1 Gemmatimonas phototrophica | reverse complement strand
TAGGTGTCCACGGTTTTCACCGTGATGCCCAGCTGGCCGGCAACTTCCGGCCCACTGAAGCCACGCGCGATACGCTCGAGCACGGTGCGCTCACGCGCACTCAGCACATCGAGACTTGAGTTGCCCCGTGCGGGGGTGCCCGGCGGCGGCGCACGAAGGCCGGTCGCTAACACCTTCGCGGTCGTGGGCAGCACGTAGCTCATGCCGTCCGCCACCATCTCGATCGCTTCGATCAGATCGGTGACCGAGGCACTCCACGGCAAATAGCCGAACGCGCCGGCGCGGAATGCTTCGAGCACCTCATCGGTCCGCTGCTGGCCATTGAGCACAAGGATGTGCGGTCCGAGTGGGAGCGCGGCCAGCGCACTGACCTGTCGGATCACGGTCGCTACGTCCGGCTCGGCAGACAGCAACACGACCTGCGCCGCGCGATGGGTGGCGTAGTTGAGGCACTGGTCGAGATCAGCTGAGTCCCCGACGAGATGGATTCGTGGATCACGAGCCAGCAACGCCGTCAGTGCTTGGCGCATGAGCGGATTGCGATCAAGGACCGCGATCCGAATCGGTTCACCGGTAAACCGGGCCCCTCGTCGTCGTGTTGCGTCATTCAGCAGCGCTGCGGTCAATGCGTCGGGGGCTTCCACCGGAAGAACGCGTGCCGCCAGTTGTTGCCGCGAAACATCCAATACTCTCGTGCGCATACATTCATCTCCGTTATCTCCAGTCTTCCTTTACCTCCATTTTCTCCAGTCTTCATCGACGGAGCCCAACGGGTTATCGGGTATACCCCCTACATCTGTCAGGAGAATCCCTTCCAATCACCATGATACAGTCCGCTTCTGGCGTCGGAGAGTACCACCGACTACGCGAGCCACTCCTTCCACAGCTTCTCGTCCACGCCCACACACACTTTGTGCTGGAAGCGAATCAGCGGCTGTTTCAAAATCATCGGTTCATCGGCAAGAATGCTGAGCCACCGCTCCTCGCCGTACAGCGCCTGGCGCAACCCGAGGTCCAGAAAGCGCTTTGACGTGCGGTCGATGATCGCGTCGACGCCGAACTTCTGCGTAAACCGCTTCAACTCACCAACCGACGCCGGCCGCTCCGCCAGATCGCAGAAGTGCACCTTGATGCGACGCTCCTGAAAGAAGCGCTGCGCCTTGCGGGTGTCAGCACTTTTCTTCGTGCCGAAAACCTGGACCACGGTGTCCATCGTGCTCACAAATTGGCGTCCGCGATTTCGCGCTTCGCGTCGTCGAACGCCCCTTCACTACGCGACACCACCAACGTGGCCACGCCGTTGCCAATGAGGTTCGTGATCGCCCGCGCTTCCGACATGAAACGGTCCACGCCAAGCAGCAGGGCGACGCCTTCCACCGGCACCGTGCGGGTGGCCGCGAGCGTACTGGCCAGCACGATAAACCCGGAGCCCGTGACGCCGGCCGCTCCCTTGCTGGTGAGCATGAGAATGCCGAGCAGCCCGAGCTGTTGTGAAATGCTCAGATCGACCTTGTAGACCTGCGCGATGAAGATCGTGGCCATCGACAGATAGATGCTCGTGCCGTCGAGGTTGAACGAATAGCCGGTGGGAATCACGAGGCCCACGACCGGCTTCGCACACCCGTACTGCTCCAGCTTCTGCAGCATGCGCGGCAGCGCCGCTTCCGAGCTGGACGTCCCGAGCACCAGCAGAATTTCATCCTTGATAAAGCGCACGAATTTCCAGATGCGAAAGCCGTAGGCTCGACAGATCAGGCCAAGCACCACGAACACGAACACGGCCATTGTGAGGTACACATCGAGCATCAAACGCGCGAGGGGCACCAGTGTCTTCAGTCCGAACGTGCCCACCGTGTAGGCCATCGCGCCGAACGCGCCGATCGGCGCGAGCACCATGACCATGGCGACAATTTTGAAGAACACCGCCTGGAAGCGCACGAGGAGATCGGCGATATCGCGCCCCGCATCTCCGACCGCGGTCAGAGCGACACCAAAGAGCACGGAGAAGAACACCACGGGCAGCAGCTCACCGCTGGCAAACGCGGCCACAACGTTGCTGGGCACGATATGGAGCATGAACTCGAGCGTGCTCTGCTGTGCCCCCGCCGACGTATACTTGCTCACGTCGCCCATCACCATCGTCGAGATATCGAGGCCCGCACCGGGCTTCGTCACGTTCACAATGACGAGGCCGATGGCCAACGCGAGCGTGGACACCAACTCGAAATACAACAGCGCCTTGCCGCCTACACGTCCGAGCTTGCGCAGATCCGCCATACTCGCGATGCCGTGCACGATGGTGAGGAAGATGATCGGCGTGATCACCATCTTCACGAGATTGATGAACGTGTCGCCGAGGGGCTTGAGCGACTTGGCGGTGTCAGGGGCTACGACGCCCAGCAGAATGCCGAGCGAGACCGCGACGAGCACCTGAAAAGTCAGGTTCCTGAGGAGGCGCGAGATCACGTGGGGGGGTGACAGGGAAACGAATCGTGCCGAACACCCTACATATTGTCTCCATGTACGCCGCATCGCGCCCCTATCGGCCAGCTTGGTGGCTTCCGGATCCGCACAGCGCCACGCTGTGGGGTCGGCTCGGCCGCCGCGAACCCGCGCTGGCGATGCGCCTGGAACGCTGGGACACCCCCGATGGCGACTTTCTCGAGGTCGCACGTCTGGAGAGCCCGGAGGGCGCGGCGGCTCCCCGCCTGCTGCTGTTTCATGGGCTAGAGGGGGGCATGCACTCCCATTACGCCCGCGCGATGTTCCGCGAGGCCGGCCAGCGCGGGTGGGCGGCCGATCTGCTCCTGTTCCGGACCTGCGGCACGGAGACGAACCGGCTCCCTCGCAGCTACCACTCCGGGGAGACCACCGACCCGCTCTGGGTCGTCGAGCAGATATCCCGCCAATTCCCCGACGCGCCCCTCGGCCTCATGGGCGTCTCGCTGGGTGGCAACGTCCTGTGCAAGCTGCTGGGCGAGTACGGCGCCGTGCTTCCCGAGCAGATCGTGGGTGCGGTGGCCATGTCGGTCCCCTTCGATCTAGCCCGGGCCTCCCGGCATATCGGCCGGGGGTTCGGCGCGATCTATGAGAAGTTCTTTCTCAAGTCGCTGATCCCGAAGGCACTCGCCAAGATCGACCGGCATCCGCAGCTCGCACCGCTGCGCCGTGTCCAGAACGCCCGTACGCTCTGGGAATTCGACGACGCCTTCACGGCGCCGCTACACGGTTTTCGCGACGCGGCCGATTATTACGCCCGCGCCAGCTCACTGCCCTACCTAGCGCGCATCCAGCTCCCGACGCTCCTGCTAAACGCGGTCGACGACCCGTTCCTGCCGCCCGATGTGCTGGACGAAGTGCGACGCGCGGTGCGCGAGAACGATCGGGTGGAAGTGGAATTCCCCGCGCGCGGCGGACACGTGGGCTTCACCGCCGGCCGACGCCCGTGGAATCCGTGGTACTACGGCGAGTGGCGGGCCGCCGAGTTTCTCGCCGCGCGGATGCAGCGGTTCCTCCGCACCGTGGTGGTCTGATGCCCGGACGCTGGAGCTGGACCGACGCGGCCATCTTCATCGCCGTCTTCCTGTCGATGCGGGTGGCCATCTTCTGGCTCGTGACGAAGGCGTTCGTGATGATGATCCCCGACGGGGACGTCTGCCCGCTGTGCGACAGCGAGACGCTCGCCGTGGAGCGCGTCGGCTGGTGGCGTGTGCTGGGTGAGCGCTTCCGCCGCAGCTGGTGCATCGGCTGTGGCTGGGAAGGCGTGCTCCGGCGCAGCGACGTCTGGCTATCGGCCGAACGACACCGGAGATTCGTGAATCAGACGGAAGCGTCCATGGCGAAGAGCCGGAGCCACTCGGGCCAGTTTCCGCTCAACTCGAAGAAGTCGTCGTAGTACACGAGTCCGGCGCGCTCGAGGCGCTCGATCAAATCGCTGAGGGTGTCCTCGCCGACCAGCGGACCGATGGCGATCAGCGCCCCCTCGATTCGGAATTCATCGGGCGTGAGCCCCAGTGCTTCATCGACCTGCGCCCGGGTCATCTCGACGCGCTCGAATGCCGACTTCCGGATGAGCAGGGTCGGCGCGGTGTTCGGAAGAATCAGCGGCATCGGCGGTGGTGGTCGGCAGGGGAGGATCGGGCAACCTGTCAGGGATATAGCAGCGGGACCCACCGCGAGGGAACCGACGTCGGCACCCGCGTCGGAAGTGCCTTGCCACGGCCTCTAGCTTGAGCAACATGACCGTGTCCCCGTTCACGCCCGCGCCCGCGCATTCCGCCCGTCTCCACTCCGCCGTCAGCGCCACGGTCGAGGCGTCGTTCGACGTGGTCGTGATCGGCGCCGGACACGCGGGCACCGAAGCCGCGGTGGCGGCCGCGCGGTCGGGCGCCTCGGTGGCGCTCATCACCGGCGCGCTCGAACAGATCGGGCAGCTGTCGTGCAACCCGGCCATCGGCGGCATCGCCAAAGGCACCGTGGTGCGCGAGGTCGATGCGCTGGGCGGCATCATGGCACGCGCCACCGACCTGGCGTCGGTGCAGTTCCGCATGCTCAATCGCGGCAAAGGCCCGGCGGTGTGGGCACCACGCGCCCAGTGCGATCGCGGTCTCTATCGCCGCGCGGTACGACAGCTGCTCGAAGCGCAGCCCGCCCTCGTCACCATCCAGGGCATGGTGGCGCGACTGCTGTTTGACGCGAGCGGCGAGCGCGTGTCCGGCGTGGAGACGATCGAAGGCCGTCGCTTCGGCGCGCGATCGGTCGTGCTCACCACCGGCACGTTCGGACGCGGCAAGATGCACATCGGCACCGGCACGCAGATCAGCGGCGGTCGCGCCGGCGAAGCGTCGTCGGTCCTGCTCGGCGAGCAACTGGATGCACTCGGCCTCACCACGGAACGCTTCAAGACGGGCACGCCGCCGCGCATTGATGGACGCAGTGTGCGCACCGACGATCTCGAATTGCAACACAGCGAGATCGAGCAGTTCGACTATTCGTGGTCGCACTTCTGGAGCACGCCTCGTGCGCACGTCGTAGACGGCGCGTTGCGCACGCGTCATCCGGCGCAGATGCCCTGCTGGCTCACGATGCTCGACGAAGCGGGTACGTCGATCATCGCCGATCATCTTGCCGAGTCGGCGATGTATGGCGGTGCGATTGCGTCGCGTGGTCCGCGCTATTGCCCGAGTGTCGAAGACAAGGTGGTGAAGTTTCCCGACAAGGCGCAGCATCAGCTCTTTCTCGAGCCGGAAGGACACGACACGAGCGAGTTGTACGTGAACGGGTTGTCGACGTCGCTGCCGGCGCCGGTGCAACTGGCGATCCTGCGCAGTGTGCGCGGACTCGAAGACGTGCGCATGACGCGCGCCGGCTACGCGATCGAGTACGACTACTATCCGCCCACGCAGCTCTCGTCGACGCTCGCGTCACGCGCGGTGCACGGTCTGTATTTCGCTGGTCAGGTGAACGGCACGACGGGCTACGAGGAAGCCGCTGGTCAGGGCGTGATCGCCGGCCTCAACGCCGCCCGGTGGGTGCAGGAACGCGAGCCGGTGATCCTCGGTCGTGAAACGAGCTACATCGGTGTGCTCATCGACGACTTGGTCACGCGCGGTGTCGACGAGCCGTATCGGCTGTTCACGTCCCGCAGCGAATTCCGACTCACCGTGCGGCAAGACAACGCGCTTGCGCGACTCGGCGAGATCGCCGATGGGTTGGGGCTGCTCGCGCCGGATGAACAGGCCCAAATGGGCATACGATTGGGCGCGGTACGTGAGGCGTATGCGCTGGCGGAGCGCACGAGCATGACGCCCGCGGTGGCCGACCCGTTGTTGCTGGCGGTCGGTTCGGCGCCATTGCTGCACGCGGTGCGCGCGATCGAGCTCACGCGCCGGCAGCATGTGTCGCTGCCGGTGCTTTTCGCGGCGGCGGGGGTAGGTGACGATCTGCCGATGGACGCGGTGGTCGGCGCGGAGCTCGAGATCAAGTACGAGCGCTACTTCGACAAGGAACGGAATCGCGCCAACCGGCTCAAGGCGCAGGGAACGGTGTCGCTGCACGCGTCGCTGAACTACGAGGCGATGCTGACGATCTCGATCGAGGCGCGCCAGAAGCTCACGCGCATCCGCCCGGCCACGCTGGCCCAGGCGGGTCAGATCCCAGGCATCAGCCCGGCGGATCTGCAGAATCTGCTCATGGAGATCCGCCGGACGCCGATCGGCGAGTAAGGTGTGCGTGCGGGGTGCCGACGGACGGCGTCGAGTGGTCGGCGAGTACCGCGGTTCGCGCGAAGGGCGCGAAGGGCCGCGAAGAACAGCCACCACACCCCTTGGTGTTGACGCAACACCCTCTGCCCGCACGAAATTCATCCAAAGTCTTTCTTTTGCCGTTCTTCGCGGTCTTCGCGTCCTTCGCGTCCTTCGCGTGAACCAGCTCGCTGTCCGATGGCACCGAGCAGGCCGAAAGCACCGCTGTTTGACGCGAAGGACGCGAAGTCCGCGAAGGGCGCGAAGAACTGCTCAGAACGTGTGCAGCTTTGCCGGATCTGTTCGTCTCCGAAAAGAGTCGTCAGTCTGCCCCAACTCGGTATATCAGCGCAAAACTGGGAATCCCGCACGATATCGATATTTGGCTTTATAATGGCATGATGATGACGTTATAGTGATATTCTAATCCATCACGTTTCACAGCATTTATCGTACGGTTCGCCATCAAACGGTGCCGGATTTGACCGAAAATGGCGGTACGGGGTATAAGCCAATCGCCACCACACGCCTTCTTTATAGATGAGGAGATTCGCCATGATCATGCACCGGTCTAACCGGGCGGTTCGCCCACTAACTGCCGCCGCATTCGTGCTCGGCGCCCTCGCCGCCGCCGTGCTCGCCACGCCAGCCGCGGCCCAGATGTCGATGCCACAGCCGCCGCCGCAGATCGTGGTGGGTGGGCGCGGAGAAGTGCAGGTGGCGCCGGATCGCGCGCAGGTACAGGTCGGCATGGAGACGCAGGCCAAGACCGCCGCGCTGGCCTCGCAGGAAAACAACCGGAAGCAGACGGTGATCCTGGCCGCCATCCGCGCCCTGGGCATTCCCGCGTCGCAGGTGCAGACGCTGAACTACAGCGTCATGCCGATCCAGCGATACGATGCGAAGACACAACGCGTCGTGATCGACGGATATCAGGTCAGCAACATCGTGCAGGTGGTGACCGACAAGATCGAGCAGGCGGGACCGATCATCGACGCCGCGCTCACGAATGGCGGCAATCGGGTGGCCGGGCTCGACTTCCTGGTGAAGGACCGGGCGAAGGCGCAGGAAACCGCCCTCACGATGGCGGTGGAGAGCGCCCGCCGTCAGGCAGAAGTCGCGGCGAGGGCAGCCGGCGGACAGATCGCCGAACTACTTGAGCTCAACATCAACGAGTACGAACGGCCGCAGCCGCGGGCCATGATGGCCATGGCGAAGATGGAGATGGCCGATGCGTCGACGCCGACGCCGGTCAACGAAGGAATGGCAACCGTTGCGGTGAGCGTGACGACACGCTGGCGGTTCACGAAGTAGCCCGCACGGTCGGTTGAACGCGAGAGGGGGAGGCCTGATTGTCAGGCCTCCCCCTTTTCTTGGTAGTCGTTCCACGTGAAACGACGAGATATCGCCCCGGTGGGTCCCTGGTACGGCGATGGGTTTCACGTGAAACAGCGCGCCAGCAGGTCGAATCGGACCCAATGCGTCAAAAGCGCTGAATTCCTGCCACAAACCACCGGATTGGTCTGCTCACACGATAGTCCCCGACCGAAGTGGGGCCTATACTTCCGCTCCCCGCGCACCCCCCTCGCAGACGACTCTTGGCACGCATCCTCGCTATCGCCAACCAGAAAGGTGGAGTCGGTAAGACCACCACCGCTGTGAACCTCGCTGCCTCGCTCGCCGTCGCAGAGCAGCGCACGCTGCTCATCGATGCCGACCCCCAAGGCAACGCCACCAGCGGCTGCGGGATCTCCCGCGATGACTTCACCGTGGACTGCTACGACGTCCTCATCGGCGGTGCATCCGTCGATCAGGCCCTCATCCGCAACGTCCAGTTCCGCCATCTCGACGTCCTCCCCACCACGCCTGAGCTCTCAGGCGCCGAGGTCGAACTCGTCGATGCCGAAAACCGCGGCACGCGTATGCGAGACGCACTCGCCCCGATCCGCGATCGCTACGACTTCATCCTGATCGATTGCCCGCCCTCACTCGGCCTGATCACGCTGAACATGCTCACCGCGGCCGATGCGATCCTGATTCCGCTTCAGTGCGAGTACTACGCCCTCGAGGGACTCTCGCAGCTGCTCGGGACGGTGCAGCGCGTCCAGGAATCACTCAACCCCGCGCTCGAAGTCGACAGCGTCCTGCTCACCATGTACGACGCCCGCTTGAATCTCTCAAGACAAGTCGCCGCCGACGCCAGAGCCCATTTCGGCGACACGGTCTTCACGACCGTCATCCCGAGAAACATCCGACTCGCGGAAGCCCCGAGCTTCGGCAAGCCGATCGTGGTATATGACGTGTCGTCCGTCGGCGCTCAGGCCTACATGGCCGTCGCCCGCGAACTCATCGATCGTACGGCTGCCGCATCAACGTCGGGCGAAGGCGCGTAACATTCATTGTATCAAGCACTTACGTAGCATTTATGACGCCTGAACCCCCTCGCCGCCTCGGACGCGGCCTCGATGCCCTGCTTGCCCGACGCGACAGCCCGAAAGACGCGCCGAAACCCGCTGCCGCTGACACAGGCGCCACGGGCGCACGCAGTAGTGCCGCCGCGGTGCCCGACGTCGAGCACGAAGAGTCCCCGCTTCGCACGCTCAAGCTGTCGCAAATTCGCGCCAATCCCTATCAGCCGCGTCAAGAATTCCGGCCTGAAGAACTGGCCGACCTCGAAGCGAGTTTGCGGATCAACGGTCTGCTCCAGCCCATCACCGTCCGCCCTGCCCCGAATGGCGCCGGCTACGAGCTGATCGCCGGCGAGCGCCGTTTCCGCGCCGCGTCTCGCTTGGGCTGGACCGAGATCCCCGCGCTCGTGAAAACCGTCGACGACAAGACGCTGCTCGTGTTGGCGATGATCGAGAACCTCCAGCGCGCCGACCTCGACCCGATCGAAGAGGCCGACGGCTACCAGCGACTCGTCGACGAATTCCAGCTCAACAACCAGGAAGTCGCCGACGTCGTCGGAAAGGATCGCTCGACCGTCGCCAATGCCCTCCGCCTCCGCCAGCTCCCGGCCTCGGTGCGACGGATGTTGCAGGAGAAACAGCTCACCGCCGGACACGCCAGAGCCCTGCTCCCGCTCGCCACTGAACGCGCGATCGTAGACATGGCCCGCAGTATCATCGATGGCGGGCTCTCCGTCCGCGAAGTCGAGCGTCGCGTGCAGGCCGGTCGCCCCAAACCCCCGGCCGCCGGGAAGAAGCAGCCGGAGGACCAAAACGTCATTCCCGCCGGCGCCTCGGCCGCCACCGTACGCCAGATCGAAGAGCGCCTGCGTCGGAAACTCCAGACGGGCGTGTCCATTCAGCTATCAGCCAAGGACAAAGGCGAAGTCCGCATCGCGTTCTTCTCCAACGATGATCTTGAGCGCCTGCTCGACCTTCTTGGCGTCTCACTCGACTAGCTAAAGTTCGGGTGTTTATGTGCCATGAAAGCGCCACTATTGACGCATCAACGCGACTAAACATCCGCAAGGATACCTTCATGTATACGATACGCTTCGCCCGCGTTACTGCGGGCGCCCTGCTCAGTCTCCTCGTTGCCTGCGGAGGGGAGAAGACCGGTACGACCGCCGATTCCACCGGCGTCAAGAAGATGCGGGTGGCGCTGCTCACCCCCGGCCCGATCTCGGACAAGTCATGGAACGGCATCGCGCACGAAGGGCTGCTCGCGATCCGTGATTCGCTGGGCGCAGCAACGTCGCACATCCAGACCAAAACGCCGGCTGAATTCGACGAGAACTTCCGGCAGTATGGGGCGCAGGGATATGACCTCGTGATCGGCAATGGCTTCGAGTACCAAGAGGCCGCCACCCGCGTGGCGCCCGGCTACCCGAAGACGAACTACGCCATCACCTCGGGCCGGGTAACCGCGCCCAACGTCGCCGGCATCGCCTTCGCGTTCGAAGAAGCGTCGTATCAGGCGGGCATGATCGCCGGCGCGATGACCAAGACGAACAAAATCGGTCTCATTGCCGGCACCGAATTGCCGCCGGTGAAGACCAGTTTTCTCGCCTTCGAGCGCGGCGCCAAGTCCGTCAACGCGAAGGTCAGCGTCATCACGTCGTACATCGGCAACTGGGAAGACGTGAGCGCCGGCAAGGAACAGGCATTGGCCCAGATCGCGCAGGGAGTCGACATCATTTTTCAGAACGCCGACGCCGCCGGTCTGGGAGTGTTTCAGGCGGCGCGCGAGAAAAAGATCCTCGCCTTCGGTACGAACGCGGACCAGAACAGCGTTGCCCCCGACGTCATCATTGCCAGCGTCGTGATCGATTTGCCGAAAGCGTTTCTCATGCTTGCGCGCGAAGTGCAGGCCGGCACCTTCACGGGACGCGTGATCAACCTCGGTGTGAAGGATGACGTGGTACGGCTGGTCGTAAATCCCACCCTGCGCGATCGCGTACCCGCCGCCGCGATCGCGGCCAGTGATTCTGTTGGCGTGCTGCTCAAGGCCGGCACCTTCACCGGACTCGCCGACCTGCTGCACGGCACGGACAGCGCGAAGCCTCTGCCACCCGCGAAGTAACCCATGTCCACGCCAGCGACCGATCGCATTCTCACCGCGGCCAGCGGGAACGGCAGCGCCCTGCCATCCGTGCCGCTGCGCGACATCGTGTCGGCGCTCGACGCCGAGCTGCGCACCCGTGACATCCCCGACTATCCGGGCGCAGTGAACGGCCTTCAAGTCGCCAACCCCGGCACCGTGCATCGCGTCGCGGTGGCGGTCGATGCCTCGCGGGCTGCGATTGCCGAAGCGGTGATCTCGGGGGCCGACCTCCTTATCGTGCACCACGGGCTGTTCTGGAGCGGCGTGCAACCGCTGGTCGGGATGCCGTACGAGAAGTTCCGCTCGATACTCGCCAACGGACTGGCGGTGTATGCGTCGCATCTGCCGCTCGATCTGCACGCCGAACATGGCAACAACGTGCGATTGGCCCAGGCATTGGGACTGACTCCCGATGGTGGCTTCGCTCGCTTCAAAACGGTAGACATCGGAGTCACCGGCACGGCCAACGAGCCCACCGACGACGTGGTCAGTCGCGTCCAGGCCTTCTCGGCCCGCTACGGCGGTAATGTGCGGACGTCAATTCCGGCGCAGGGCCGTCGCACGCATCGGTGGGCGATCTGCACCGGCGGCGGCGCCTCCTCCGAGACACTGCGTGAAGCCCGTGAGCGCGGCGTCGATACGCTTATCGTGGGTGAGGGACCGCACCACACCACGGTCGATGCCATGGAGCACGACCTCTGTGTCGTGTATGCCGGGCACTATGCCACGGAGACGCTTGGCGTCCAAGCGCTCGGTGCGTTCCTCGAAACGCGCTTCGGACTCCCTTGGACGTTCCTGCACCTCCCCACGGGATCGTGATCCCCACAGGATCGTGATCCCCACGCGATGGTGACGACTACGCCGACGGGCGCCGTACTCCTCTCGCTCGACGGCATCACGCACACGTTCGGCCGCATGCGCGCGCTCGACGGCGCGGCGCTCCAGGTCCGCGCCGGCAGCGTGCATGCGCTACTGGGAGAGAACGGCGCCGGCAAGACAACGCTCATGCGCGTGGTCTTCGGACTGTTGCGCGCACAGCAGGGCGAGATGCACTGGCGCGGCGCGCCGATCACGATGCGGTCGCCGGCCGATGCGTTGGCGCACGGCATCGGCATGGTGCACCAGCATTTCACGCTGGTGCCCAGTATGACCGTGGCCGAGAACATCGCACTCGGCGGACATGGCGGGTTCGATCCGCAGCAGACGGCGGATCGGGTGCGCGACGTTGCCGCACGGGCGGGACTCGTTCTCGACCCGAACGCCCGCGTGCAGGACGTACCGGTCGGTGCGCAGCAGCGCTGCGAAATCGTGAAGGCGCTCGCCCGTGACGTGACGTTGCTCATTCTCGACGAGCCCACGGCGGTGCTGGCGCCGACCGAGGCCGCCGAGTTGCTGCGCTGGATGCGCGGGTATGCGGATGCCGGCAATTCGGTGGTACTCATCACGCACAAGTTGCGCGATGCGCTCGCGGTAGCCGACGACATCACCGTGCTGCACCGCGGACGGACTGTGCTCACCACGCCGGCACGCGACACCGATCAGGCGCGGGTGGCCGATGCGATGCTGGGCGGTGCCACGGTGCGAACGGCCGAGGTGCGCACGGCCGAGGTGCGCACTGACAGCGACACTCGAGACACACCGCATGCGGCGCTCAGCGTGGGGCCGCCCGACGCCGTTGTCAGCGCGCGGTCGATCGTGCTCGCGCTCGATGCGGTATCGGTGCGCGATGCCAACGGCGTGGACCGCGTGCGATCGGCCACGCTGCAGGTGCGCGCCGGCGAGATCGTCGGGATCGGCGCCGTGGAAGGTGCGGGGCAGCACGAACTGTTGCGCGTGCTGGCCGGGCGCCGCTCACCAACAGCAGGCCGCCGTGTCATTCCCGCGCGCGTGGGATTTGTGCCGGAAGATCGTCATCGCGATGCCCTGCTGCTCGATGCGCCGCTGTTCGAGAACACGGCCCTAGAGGGCGCCGGCGCACGACGCGGGGTGATCGACTGGAACGCGTTTCGCGCGCGCACAGCGGCCATGCTGCACCGATTCGATGTGCGCGCCGCGGGCGCCGACGCCGTGGCGAGAACCCTCTCCGGCGGCAACCAGCAGAAGCTCGTGCTCGGACGTGAACTTGAGGCGGCCGGCGAGGCGCTCGTGGTCGAGAATCCGTCACGCGGCTTGGACTTCGTGGCCACCGACGCGGTGCATCGGGCGCTGCGGGAGGCGCGCGACGCGGGCATGGCGGTGGTGGTGTACAGCAGTGATCTCGATGAAGTAGTGCTGTTGGCCGATCGCGTGTTCGCGATGCACGACGGCACCTTGCTCGAGAGCGCGAAGGATCGCGACGCACTCGGTCGCGCGATGTTGAGTGGCGCCGCCGTCGTCAGTGCCGACATGCCGGCCGGGATAGACGCATGACGGCCCTACGCTCGTTCGCGGCGACGACGGCACGCGTGCTGGTGCTGCTGGCGGTCGCACTCGGAATGCTGGCCGTGCTATTGATCGCGACCGGACACGAGGTCATCCCCGCCTTGTCGGCGCTGGTGCGCGGCGCATTCGGGTCGTATTACGCGATCACGTCGGCCACGATCGTACGCATGGTTCCGTTGGCCCTGGCTGGCCTCGCGGTATCGGTAGCGTTCCGTGCCGGCATTCTGAATATCGGAGCCGAGGGACAGTTGCTGGTGGGTGCAGCGGCGGCCACGGCAATCAGCGGCACGCTTGGTGGGGTTCCGTGGTTCATCGGCATTCCGGTGATGTTGGGCGCGGGGGCGATCGCGGGTGGTGCGTGGGCTGCGATCGCGGGCGCCTTGCGTCTGCGATTCGGCGTGCTGGAAGTGATTAGCACGATCATGCTCAATTTCGTGGCGCAGTATCTCACAGGGTGGCTGGTGCGTGGTCCATTGCAGGAACCCGCGCGTGTGAATCCACAGTCGGTGACACTCGCTCCAGAATTGCAAATGCCGGTGCTGCTCGAGGGCACACGCCTGCACGCCGGTGTCCTGCTCGTGGTGGTGGTGGCGATCGCGGTGTGGTGGTGGCTGCGCCGTACGGCCAGCGGATTCCGGATACGCGCGGTGGGGACCACCCCAACCGCGGCGGCCAGTGCCGGTGGCATCGATGTCCCGCGTACGATGTTCGGCGCGTTCCTCGTGAGCGGATTGCTGGCGGGATTGGCGGGCTCGGTGGAGTACACCGGCATCACCTACGCGTTGTACGAAAACTTCTCGCCCGGCTACGGTTACACGGCGATCGCGGTGGCCTTGCTGGCGCGATTGCATCCATTGGGCGTCGTGGCCACCGCCCTGCTGTTCGGCGCGCTCGAAGCGGGGGCGAACGCGATGCAGCGCGATGCCGGCGTGCCGAATGTCGTGGTGTCGGTAGTGGAGGCGTTGCTGATTCTGCTGGTGTTGGCGGCCGACCGCTGGCGGCCATCGCGTGCCGACGAGACGGGCACCTGATGCAAGACGTGACCGTGAGTGTGGGCGCGCTGGCCGTCGCCGCTGGCCTGCTGGAGGCCACGGTGCGCACCGCGACGCCACTGGCGTATGCGGCGTTGGGCGAGAGTGTGAGCGAGCGGGCCGGCGTGATCAACATCGGTCTCGAAGGCTCGATCATCGCGGGGGCGCTCAGCGCGACGATCGCGGCGGGTGCACTCGGTGTGGGTGGAGGCTTTGCCGCCGGAGCCGTGGCCGGATTGCTGGTCGCGGCGCTGTTCGCCCTGTTCGCGGTGGGGCTGCGCGCCGACCAGATCATCACGGGCACGGCGATCACGCTCTTCGCCCTGGGGCTCACGGGCACCGTGTATCGCACCGTGTACGGCGCGGGCGGCGTGGCGCTGACCACCCCTACGGCCGCCACGCACGCCATCCCCGTCCTGTCGGCGTTGCCGGTGATCGGTCGCGCCTTCTTCGCCCAGCCGGTGGTGACCTATGCGCTGTACCTGATCGCGCCGCTGTTGGCGTGGTGGATGCAACGAACCCATGCCGGGCTGGCGCTGCGGGCCGTGGGCGAATCCCCACAGGCCGCGATCGCCGCGGGGATCTCGCCAAAGCGAACTCAGCTGTACGCGGTGCTGTTTGCTGGCGCGATGGCGGGCCTCGCCGGAGCCACCCTGGTGCTGGCGCAAGCGGGCACGTTCGTGGAGGGGATGTCCGCCGGGCGCGGTTTTATCGCGATCGCGATCGTGGTGTTGGGACGGTGGCGCCCGCTCGGCGTCGCGGCGGGAGCCTTGCTGTTCGGTGCCGCGACCTCGCTGCAGACGCTCTTCCAGTCGATGGGCTGGAGCGGCATACCGTATCAGCTATTCCTCGCCGTCCCCTACGTGCTCACCCTGGTGGTGTTAGCGGTAACCGGAAAGCGGGGCGCGCGGCGCCTGGTATGAAGTGTGCCTGTCCCTCCGGCGCACATTCGACGAGGGGATGCGCATGACAACCAAAAGAACCGCCGCGTGGTCGTCGCAATCAGCAACTACAACTGCAACTACAACTGCAACAGCTAGAACACGGATGACAAAGGATCCCACTGAAAAAACACTGATAAGATGAACGGCGCTTTTTATCTTATCAGTGCTTTTTCCGTCTATCCGTGATCTCCGTGTTCTGGCTGTTGCAGTTCGCTGTTCGCTGTTCGCTGAGTCCTAAAACCGATAGCTCTCCGCGAGATCATCGAGAATGTCGAGCACCCGCACCAGCGGGTCTGCCCGGATAGGCGTAGACTCTAGTAGCAGCGCTCCTCGCTCTACCCCGAAGTCCCCTCCGATACTCCGCCATATGCCGATCTCAAACACTCTGCGGTATGCCGCCATTGGATTCGTCGCCGTGCCAGCCCTGCTGAGCGCACAGGGACGTAAGCCGGTCACCGATGAAGCCGCCGTGATGGCCAACGCGAAGGCCGTACACGCCGCCGTGCTGTCCATCGATACGCACGTGGACATCGCGCCGGCCAACTTCACGGCCACCGGACCGAACTACACGCAGAAGCTGCCGCGTACTCAGGTCGATCTCGCCAAGATGGAAGAAGGCGGACTGGGGGGAGCGTTTCTGGTGGTCTATGTGGGCCAATCTCCAACGCTCGATGCCGCCGCGTTCGCCAGCGCCAACGCCCAGGCGCTCGAGAAGTTCGACGCGATTCACCGTCTCACCGAACAGCTCGCGCCAGCACGCGCCGAGATTGCGTACACGGCCGCGGATGCACGTCGCATTCACGCGGCCGGCAAGCGCGTGATCTTTATCGGTGTCGAGAACGGCTTCCCCATCGGCGCTGACCTCACGAACGTTCAGAAGTTCTTCGCTCGCGGTGGCCGGTACATGTCACTCGCGCACAACGGACACAGCCAGCTCTCCGATTCGAACACGGGCGAGCGCGACGGCGTGTGGCTGCACAACGGCCTCAGCCCACTCGGCAAGCAGGTCATCGTCGAGATGAACCGCCTCGGCATGATGATCGACGTGTCGCACCCGTCAAAGCAGTCGATGCTGCAGACGCTCGCCATCTCGAAGGCGCCGATCATGGCGTCGCATTCGGGCGTGCGCGCGATCTGCAATCACAGCCGCAACATGGACGACGAGCAGCTTATGGCGCTCAAGAAGAACGGCGGCGTCATCCAGCTCGTGGCGTTCAACAGCTATGTGAAGTGCGATCCCACGCGCGACCTACCGCGCGAACAGGCGCGCGCCGCCGCCATGACCGATCTCCGCGCGGAGTTCGGCATCTCAGCCACCGATCGTCGTGCACAGCAGACGCAGATCCAGGCGCTGGCTGATGAGAAGCGCAACGCGTATCTCGCAAAGCAGGAAGACATCACGGCGCGCCGGTATCCGTCGGATCCGCCAGCGACCGTAAAAGACTTCGCCGATCATATCGACTACGTAGTGAAGCTGATCGGCATCGACCACGTCGGCATCAGCTCCGATTTCGACGGCGGTGGCGGCGTGGACGGCTGGCGCAACGCGTCGGAATCATTGAACGTCACGGCGGAACTCGTGCGCCGCGGATATTCGAAGAACGAGATCGCGAAGATCTGGGGTGGCAATTTGCTGCGGGTGATGGAGCGCGTCGAAAAGGCCGCAACGGCCAAGTAGGGCGTATGCAGTAGACGGTATGAAAAAGGGGGTATGGAGACGTGCTCCATACCCCCTTCTCCGTACCCAGACTTCGCCGTTACCCGAGGAGCAGCTGCAGCTCCTCGCGTCCAACACCCGCCAGTCCGCCCTTGTCCTCGCTGAGAATGGCGTCTGCCAGCGCCCGCTTGCTGGCCTGCAGCTCGAGGATCTTGGACTCGATCGTGTCCCGCGCCACGACGCGCGTCGCGATCACCTGACTCGTTTGGCCGATCCGGTGCGCCCGGTCAATCGCCTGTGCTTCCACGGCCGGATTCCACCACGGATCGAGCAGGTACACGTACTCGGCCGCCGTCAGGTTGAGCCCGTGTCCGCCCGCCTTGAGGCTGATGAGAAACAGCGGCGGACCATCGGCCGACTGGAACCGGTCCACGCGCGCCTGTCGATCGCGCGTGCGCCCATCCAGATACTCGTACGGTACGCCGAGCGCGTCGAGACGCGCCCGCAGCAAGGACAGGAAGCTCGTGAACTGCGAGAACACCAGCACCTTGTTGCCCTCGGCCGCGATCTCCTGCAACGCCGGTACGACCGCGTCGAGTTTCGCCGATGGCAACGACGCCTTGGTGGGATCGACCAGGGCCGGATGACAGGCCGCCTGACGCAGTCGCAGCAGTGCCTCGAGAATGTGCATGCGCGACTTGCCGAGGCCGTCGCGCTCCACACGATCGAGCAGGCTCGTGGCGTACTGACTCCGCAGCTGCTCGTAGAACGCGCGCTGCTTGGGCTCGAGTTCGACCTCGATCGTCTGCTCGATTCGGGCCGGCAGTTCCTTCGCCACCATGGCCTTCGTGCGCCGCAACACCACCGGACGCAGCGCGCGCGACAGCAGCTCCTGCGCCGACACACCCGTGCCCGCCGGCATGCCGGGACGCAACGCCGCCAACGCACGCGTGGCTGAGCTGAACGTCGTGGCCGCACCCAACATGCCCGGATTGAGGAACTCAAACAGACTCCAGAGTTCCTCGATGCGATTCTCGATCGGCGTGCCGCTCAACGCGAGGCGATGATCGGCCTGCAGCAAGCGGCACGCTTTCGCCGTCGCGGTGCCGGCATTCTTGATCGCCTGCGCTTCGTCGAGAATCACATAGTCGAACCGACGCGAGCCAAGGCGCGCGATATCGCGACGCAATGTGCCATAGGTCGTGATCGCCAAATGGGCGTCGACCGTGTCGAGATCCTCGACCGACCGTTCCGCGTGACTGAGGTCGTGCACCTTCAGCGCCGGCGTGAAGCGGGCGGCTTCGCGCACCCAGTTGAACACGAGCGAACGCGGCACCACCAACAACGACATGGCGGCGCCTTCCTCGCGTCGCGCTTCAAGCAGCGCAAGCACTTGAATGGTCTTGCCCAGACCCATATCGTCGGCCAGACACCCACCGAGCGCAAAGCGACGCAAGAATCCAAACCACGACAGCCCTTCTTCCTGATAGCCGCGCAGCGTGCCCACGAAGCCGCGCGGCACGGGGACCACATTGATTCCCTGGAACTTCTTCAGCTCCGCACGACCCGAGGCGAGCGTTTCGTCCACATCGACATCGGGCAACGCGGCCAGCAGCACATCGAGCAACGCGAGCTGCGACGACCGGAACCGGATGCCATCGCCACGACGCACACCGATGGCCAGCAACGCGCGCAGTTCGTCGAGTGATTCCTCCGGCAGAAAACCGATCACGCCGTTGCCGAACTCGATCAGCTCGGACCCTTCATCCATGGCCGTCAGCAACTGCGACAGCGTGAGCTCGTGATCGCCATACCGCAGCGTACCGGTGAGATCGAACCAGTCGATCCCTGAACTCACACGCACCTGCAACGGACTCGGCGCGACGAACGTGGCCCCGTCGGATTCGATCAGCCAGCCGTCGCGCACCAAGCTGGAAATCAGCCGCGGCAGCGTATGCGGCTGAACCACGAGCGACATGCGGCTCTCGGCGTACGAGTACATCTCCTGCGCGCCGAGGGCACGCAGGCGCGTCATCGCGTTGCGTTCGGCCGCCGCGCGACGACGATACAACGTGCGCGTCTTCTTATCGAAGCAGGTCGACGCGGTCGACGCGGCATCCACGAACTCCGAGCCGTAGCGGAAGCGCAACGTGAGCCACGAGGGTGACGCGCGCCACGAGCCGGCGCCGCTCGTGATGCGCACCACCGGGAGTGGCGCCGCATCGCTCTCGATGTGCATCTCGCCGGCCGGCAACGATAAGCGCGGCATGTTGGGCAGCGCATGGTACTCGGCTAGAAACGCCGAGGGATCATCACCAAGTTCGAACTCCCCGGCAGTCCACAGCTTCTGTACCAAGGGCCAGACCTGATCACTGTCGAGGCGCGCGAGCGTAGCGCCGAACAGCACGAGTCCCGACTCGTGTATCCAATTCGCATCACTGAGCGGACGCACGATGTCCTCGCGCAGCAACTCACCCACCAGCTGGTACTGATCGGGCGTGGGTCGGTCGAGACGCATGGCGACCTGCCACGGGATGCCGTCATCCCACCCGATCATACGCGAGTCCAGCGACGGACGGTTGCTGCGCAAACGCGCGCGGCCCGTCTCGCAGATCATGCGCAACGTGGTGTGGTACGCCCGCGGGCGCACGATGAATCCGCCGGTGGGCATAGTGGCAATGCCCTGCGCGTCCGAGCTGCCCAGCAGCATCTCGGCGATGTGACGATCGACCGGATCCGGGGCGTTACACCACGCGTCGATGGAGTACTGAAAGTGCTTCGGTTCTTCCCACACACTGTCGCGATCGCGGCGCTGCGTCGTGATCTCCACGCGCACGCCACGATGCTGGGCGCTCTCGGTGAGATGCAGGAGATACACGATGCGCCGATCAGCCGGGAGCGACGTAGCGCGGTTGGTGACGCGCGTTTCGGTAAACACCGACCGCTGGCGACCGCTCGTGTCACGCAATGCCGTCTGCCACTCCGGCGCGGGGGTGGACTTCGTCTCGATGGCGCGCGCCTGCGGCTTCATCACCGCCAGGGCATGGCGCTCGAACGTGACCTGCGGCTCCGCATTGGACGACGCGGCCGTTTCGAGGAGGGGGGCCAGTGTGCCCTGTGCGTCGAGCACCCGCAGCAGTGCCCACAGATGCTTGCACGCGCCATGCTCCTGCCCATGCGGGCAGGTGCAGCCGAGGTGCAGGCGCCCTGGACGCGGGCGCAGGAACACGCCATACGTGCGAGTGCCCTGCACCGCGGCGGTGGCCGCCACGGCATCCACGTGCTCGAGGGTGAGCACGAAGGGATCGATGTACGCTTCCCCGCGTTCGCGAACATCCGGCGGAAAGCACTGCTCAAGCAAGACAGGAATCATGACCAGCGAAGTCTAATCATGACCTCTCCAACGGCTGCTACTTGAAGCGAATCCCGTTGGGGGCCACCGCGCCCTTGGTTGGCACGAAGAGCTTGGCGGCCGGCGAGTTGCCGGGCGCCGGCCGAGCCGGGCCACGGTTGTTGGCCGTGACGTCACGTCGCGTTCCCCCTTCGCCCCGCTCTCCACCGCCCTGGGGCTTGCCGACGCCACTGCCGCCATCGCTGCGCATGCTCAGGGCAATGCGGCCACGGGCCAGATCAATCGCCTGCACCGTGACTTTCACCTTCTGACCGACCTTCACCGCATCATTTGGGTCCTTGATGTAGCGATCGGCAAGCTGGCTCACGTGCACCAAACCATCCTGGTGCACACCAATGTCCACGAAGGCACCGAAGGCCACGATGTTGGTGACCACGCCCTCGAGCACCATGCCGGGCAGCAGATCCGACGGCTTCTGAATGTCGTCGCGAAAGGCGGGCGGCTCGAAGGCCGCACGCGGGTCGCGCCCCGGCTTCTTGAGCTCGGCCACGATGTCGCGCAGCGTGGGCATCCCGACGTCGTCACTCACGTACTTGACGAGCTCGATCGAATCCACGAGCGACTCGTTGCCCACCAGCGAGCTCACATCGGCTTTCAGGTCCTTGGCCATCCGCTCCACCAGGGCGTATCGCTCGGGATGTACCGCGCTCGAATCGAGCGGATGCACGCCACCGCGCACGCGCAGGAAGCCGGCCGCCTGTTCAAACGCCTTGGCGCCGAGACGAGGGACGTCCTTGAGGTCGGCCCGCGAGGTGAGACGCCCCCGCTGGTCACGCAGCGTCACAATCGCGTGCGCGAGTCCGGGGCCGATGCCGGCCACGTAGCCCAGCAAAGCCGCCGACGCGGTGTTCACTTCGACGCCCACACGGTTTACGCAGCTTTCCACGATATCGTCCAAGCGCTGCTTGAGCCGCGACTGATTGACGTCGTGCTGGTACTGGCCGACCCCAATGCTCTTGGGGTCGATCTTGACGAGTTCGGCCAGCGGATCCTGCAACCGACGGGCAATCGACACCGCGCCGCGCAGCGACACGTCGAGTTCGGGGAACTCGGCGCGGGCCAGATCCGACGCGGAGTACACGGATGCGCCGGCCTCATTCACCACCACGACCTGCGGACGCTCGCCGCCGACCGGCGGATCGAGCTCGCGCATGGCGGCCTTGGTGAGATTCTCCGTCTCACGACTGGCCGTGCCGTTGCCGATCGCGATGAGCTCCGGCGTAAAGCGCTGCAGCAACAGTCGAATCGCCCCGGCGAACCGGTCTTCCTGATGCAGATACAGCGTATCAGTATGCACCAAGGCGCCGGTGGCGCTGACCACGGCCACCTTCACGCCGCTGCGAAAGCCGGGGTCGAGACCGATCACCCGCTTCTCGCCGGCCGGTGACGACAACAGCAGCTGCTCGAGATTCCGTCCGAAGATCGTGATCGCTTCATCGTCGGCGCGCGTCTTGAGCTCCACGCGCAACTCGACTTCGATGGCCGGCGACAGCAACCGCTTGTACGCGTCGGCGGCGACCAGTGTGAGCTGCTGCGACGCCGTGCGACCACCGATCACTTCGCGCGCCATCCGCGCGTTGATCTCCTCGAGCGGCGCTTCCACGCGCCACATCAACTCGCCTTCGGTTTCGCCGCGACGAATAGCCAGCATGCGGTGGCTGGGGATGGTACCCAGCGACTCCGAATACTCGAAGTAATCCTTGAACTTCGATTCGTCGCTCGCCTTGCCGGTCATCACACTGCTCTTGACGACGCCCTTGGCGCGGGTGATCTCGCGCACCCACCCACGAATGAGCGCGTCTTCCGCCACCTGTTCCGACAGAATGTCGCGCGCGCCCTGCAGGGCGGCCTCCACGGTGGGCACTTCCGACGGCTTGCCGTCGACTTCTGGCAGCAGATACGTCGCCGCCGCCGCCAGTGCGGCGCCATCATCAAACGCGCCACTCCACAGTCCTTCCGCCAACGGTTCAAGTCCGCGTTCGCGCGCAATCATGGCGCGCGTGCGACGCTTGGGCTTGAACGGCAGGTAGAGATCTTCAAGGGCCTGCTTGGTATCCACCGAGAGAATCGACGCCTTGAGCGCGTCGTTCAGTTTGCCCTGTTCGTCAATGCTCTTCAGCACCGCGGCGCGACGATCTTCGAGTTCGTTCAGATATTCGGCGCGCTCACGCACATCGCGCAACTGCACCTCGTCGAGACCGCCGGTCATCTCCTTGCGGTAGCGCGCGACGAACGGCAGGGTGGCACCCTCGGCGAAGAGGGCGAGGGTGCGCTGAACCTGTTGTGGATTCAGCGAGAGTTCCGTCGCAACGCGCGCGACGATGGCGGGAGCAATCGTATCGGTCATGTGCGCGGATTCTACGCGTCAGGCGAACCGAATTCCACGCCTTGCATTTTCCACACGCCGTGCGCAGCGGTCCCCGACGCGCACGAGCGAGGTCGACGTGGCGGCGGCTGCCATGGCGGCCGCTGCCCTCTCCGTCAGTTGCAGCCCGCGACCGCGCTTTCCCAGAGCACCCGCCACCCGGTCTTTCCGCGCGACAACACGGCGGCGCCAAGGGCTACGCCATCATCACGCCCGAACAACAGGCGGACATCGGGTGCGCCGACATTCCGGAAGGCGAGCAGGGGCTCGGCGACCACCAGCTCCTCCTCATGACCGGCCGCGCGCTCGTGCCACGCAACGGTCCACGCCTTCGCGTTCTCGCCGATCGCATCGACGACGATGACCAGGCGTTCTTCCTTCGGATCGTCTTCCTGATTCACCCGGCGGGCCAGCGTGGCCACGATGAACGCGCTATCGAGCCCGCGTGTGCGCCACGCCCGCAACACGACGAATGGCAGTCCACGGAAGGTGCTGCTGGTATCGTCGGCCAATCCCGACGCGAGGCGCGTGAGATCGGTCGCCAGCCGAATGGAATCGCGCGACACGAGCCCTTCGATCGAATCGAGGGGGATGACCGTGACACGTCCCATGGCAAAGGCCACCGTCCACGGCGTCACGGTGACACCGGCGTCCACCGCGAGACGCGCCACCGGCCAGGCCGTGCATCCGTCATCCACGCGAGGCGCCCCCTCAACGGTCAGTTGCGCCACGCCGACTTTGCCGCTTCGGGCGAAAAGTTCGAGTCGCCCATCGGCCGCCGCCGCACCGACGCCGGCCGTGTCACCGACGGTCAGCTCGCTAGCGTCGGGACGCAGCAGCGAGCCCGCCATGAGGCCGCCGTCCACCGTGGGGAGCACGACGAACGGCCCCGCACCGGAATCCCACCCGCTGCTGAAGACGGTCGTGGCCACACTGTCCGCATGGCCTTGGCCACTCGCGACTGCCGCCGAATCAGGATGCGATGACGACGGGCGGCGGTCGCAGGCGGCGGCGAGCAGCCCCGCCGCCGCGGCGACGACGCGAGCGCAACGGAGGGTATCGCGGAGAGTATCGCGGAGGGTGCTACGCATGGAAAGATGGAGATACGTCATGCGGCGTACTGGACAGCGTGGAGATAGGCACGGACTATAATCTGCCGCAGAGAGATGCACATTTCGAGACTCCTGACCAAGACCGCTCATGGCTGATGCCCGCACGGGATCCCGACAGGGATTGTTGAACGCACTCGGCCTGCATCGATCGGAGTTACGTGCCTGGGCAATGTACGACTGGGCCGTGTCCTCCATGCAGACCGTGATCACGACCGCCGTGTTCCCGATCTACTTCATTCAAGTGGCGGGTGCCGATCGTACCCCTGAAGCTGCCACCCAGTCGCTGGGCTACGCCAACACCGTCGCGGCCATCGTGATCGCGCTGCTGGCACCGATTCTGGGGGCGGTCGCCGACTTCAAAGCGGCCAAGAAACGCTTCCTGTTCGCCTTCATGCTCATCGGTGTGGTGGCCACCGCCGGCATGTTCTTCATCGACCGCGGAGAACTGTTGTTCGCCTCCGCCCTGTTCATCCTCTCGATCGCGGGCGCGACCGGCAGCATGACGTTCTATGAAGCGCTGCTGCCGCACATCGCCACCGACGAGGAGATCGATCGGGTCTCCACCGCCGCCTATGCCATCGGGTATATCGGCGGCGGACTGCTGCTGGCCATCAATCTGGCGTGGATCAGCAACCCTGGGCTGCTGGGATTGCCAAGCGGCGACGGCATCACGGCCGATCAAGCCACGTTGCCCGTGCGACTCGCGTTCGTGTCGGTCGGTGTGTGGTGGCTGCTCTTCTCGATCCCCGTGCTGCGCACCGTCCCGGAACCGCCGCGGACGGTCGAGTCTGATGAAGGATCGACCGCCAACCCGTTCACGGTCGCATTCTCGCGCCTTGGTGAAACCCTGCGCGAGATGCGCCACTACAAGCAGGCGTTTCTGGCGATGCTCGCGTTCACGATCTACAACGACGGCATTCAGACCATCATCAAGATGGCGACCGCCTTTGGCACCGAGATCGGCATCGCGCGACCCGCCTTGATCAAGGCGATCCTCCTCGTGCAATTCGTCGGTATTCCGTTCGCGTTCGCGTTCGGCACACTGGCCGGCAAGCTTGGGGCGAAACGCTCCATCTTCCTCGGACTCGTGGTCTATACGGGCATTTGCATCTATGCCTACGGAATTCACAGCGAGCGCGAGTTCTACATCCTCGCCGTGCTCGTCGGGCTCGTGCAGGGCGGCACGCAGGCCCTTAGTCGCTCACTCTTCGCGAGCATGGTGCCGAAGCACAAGAGCGGCGAGTTCTTCGGCTTTTACTCTGTGTTTGAGAAGTTCGGCGGCATTTTCGGACCGCTGGTGTTCGCCATCGCGATCGGGCAAACCGGTAGCAGCCGCGGCGCGATTCTTTGGGTGATTGCGTTCTTCGTACTCGGCGGCGCCATTCTATCGAAGGTCAACGTAAAGGAAGGCGAGCGCGCCGCGCGCGACGCCGACATGAATCTTCGTGCGGTGTAACGTGCGCGCGATGCATCGCACGATCCTGTGCTGCAGGCCGGGCGGATGGCGACCGCTCAGCGACCGGTCAGTAACCGCTCGTCCAACGGCGGATACACGGGACCACCAAGATCCCAGTGCCACGCCTCACGACGGACGTCGGTGCGCGGATCGCGCAGGGGCTTGTCCTGCAGGCGGCTCGCGGGAATTCCCACCGCGTCGCCGTACGCCAAAAGCCGCGCGCGGTCGGTGCTCACGAAGTGCACCATGGGGCGGCCCAGCCAGACGTGCCGGTGCAACCACAGCCCGCCGTCCATCGCGTGTATCATCCCCTCTCGACGTTTCCGGAACTCCCGCGCACCGGACGCAAAAGTGACCTCCCGCATGCGGGCGGCTCGCCGCTGCGGGTCGGGGTCGGTCGCGATGGAGAATTCGAAAGCGTTCAAAACACCCAACTGCTCTTAAAGTGCGCTTATCATGGCGCCATACGGGCGCCTACTGGCAGTGTACGATGCCTTCTGCCGTGGCACCACCCAACGGGGCAGCCTGACCATAAAACACCGCACAGGTGAGCGGAAAGGCGGCGGGATGGGTCGATGTGGCCGACCAGCCCCGCCCGTCCGCTTCGGCAATGTTGATCGTCACGCCGTTCGTGCTGCTGAAGCTGAGCGAACCCACATTGCTGGCATACGTCTCGTTGTAATAAAAATAGTCTTCCTGCATCGACGCGACGTTCTTCAAATCGCTCTTCAGTGATGCGGCGTAGGCTTTGCCCTTGGTACTCTGGAACTTCGGGATCGCAATCGCGGCCAAAATGCCGATGATGACCACGACGATGAGCAGCTCGATCAGGGTGAATCCCTGGCGGGAACGGGACGGTCGCATGGGGCTTCCTCGAGGTCGGCCGGGAACGACGGTGTCCCGGGTACGGGCGGGCGAGCGGATGGGCGAGAATCAAGATCCCCGCGATACCCTCTCCCTAAGCAACCCGGATGCCGCACCCGATACAATGTCATAAGCTATTACAAGACAATCGCTTACGAAATAAATGCCAGTTCGTGGACTGGGGATGGGTCTCGCAGCGCCCATGAGTTCATGCAAAGTGCAACACCCCCCAATTCCCGAAACGACGCAAAGCCCCGCGCCGTCACAACGTGGCCGTCACAACGTGGCCGTCACAACGTGGCCGTCACGACTTGGCGGCCACCCAGTCGTCGCCGACGCCCATCTCCACCAGCAACGGGACGTCGAGCGTGGCCGCCGACTCCATCTCCCGCTTCACGAGCGCCGAAAGCACCGCCTGCTCGCTGGCCGGCAGCTCAAAAATCAGTTCATCGTGCACCTGGAGCAGCATGCGCGACGCCAGCCCCTCGCTGGCCAGCGCCCGATGTACCTGGATCATCGCAATCTTGATCAGGTCAGCCGCCGAGCCCTGGATCGGGGCATTCGCCGCCACCCGCTCGCCAAAGGCGCGCATGTTGTGGTTCCGCTCCTTGAGCTCGGGGATGTAGCGACGACGGTGGAACAGCGTCTCGACGTACCCCTTCGCTTTGGCCTCCACGACACAGCGATCGAGGAACGCCTTCACCCCCGCGAAACGCTCGAAATACGTGTCGATGAACGCCTTCGCCTCGGCATGCGGCAACTTGAGCTGCCGCGACAAGGCGTGCGCCCCCTGCCCGTAGATCGTGGCGAAGTTGATCGTCTTGGCGCGCGCCCGCATCTCGCCGGTCACATCGGCTAAATCCACGCCGAAGATGATCGATGCTGTTTGCCGGTGAATGTCACCGCCTGCTTTGAACGCCGACACAAACGCCGGATCACCAGACAAATGCGCCAGCAGGCGCAGTTCGATCTGTGAGTAGTCGGCACTGAGCAACCGCCATCCCGGCCGCGGCACAAAGCCGCGCCGGATCTCACGGCCCAGTTCGCGACGATTCGGAATGTTCTGCAGGTTCGGGTCAGTACTCGACAAACGCCCTGTGGCCGCCACCGTCTGATTGAATGACGTGTGCAATCGGTGATCGCGCGGATGCACCAGCTTCGGCAACGCGTCGATGTACGTGCCTTCCAGCTTGAAAATCTCGCGATACTCCATAAGCAGCGTCGGCAGGGTGTGCCCTTCCTCCGCCAGTTCCTGCAACACGCTCGCGTCGGTGCTCGGCCCGGTCGCCGTCTTCTTCTTCACCGGAAGCCCGAGCTTATCGAACAGAATCACGCGCAACTGCGGATTGGAGTTGATGTTGAACTCCTGCCCGGCCTCTCCATAAATCAGCTGCTCAACCCGCTCGCGCTCACTCTTGAATCGCGTCTTCAGCGATGCGAACCAGGTGAGGTCGATGGCGATGCCGTCCCACTCCATGTCGGCCAGCACCTCGACCAGCGGCACCTCGACGTGGCGGAACAAATCCGACATACCGTGGCTGCCCAGCATCGGCTCGAGCACGGCACGCAACCGCATCGTAATGTCGACGTCCTCGCACGAGTAGTCGCGCGCCGCGTCCACCGGTACGACATCGAACGGCAACTGATTGCGCCCCTTGCCGCACAGCTGCTCGTACGCCGTCATCGTGTGGCCGAGGAACTCGAGCGCCAGGAGATCGAGTCCATGCGAACGGCGCCCTGGATCGAGCACATAACTGGCCAGCATCGTGTCGAATTCGAGACCGGCCAATCGCACGCCGGCGCCGCGCAGCACGAGCACATCGTACTTGGCATTCTGCGCCAGCTTTTTCACGTTCGCGTCTTCCAGCATGGCGCGCAACGGCGCCATGGCCTCACTGCCGAACGCCGGCAGATTCACCGGCGGCTCCACGCCCGCGTTCAGCCGTCGGCCCGCGATCCCCGCATCGCCCGACAACAACGCGAGATTACCGCTGCCATCATCATGACGATGTGCAAACGGCAGGTAGTACGCCTCGCCGGGAGCGACCGCGATCGACAAGCCCACCAGCGCGGCCCGCATCGCATCGATGGTGGCCGGCGCGCCGGGTTCAGGCACCGTTTCAGTATCGAACGCGATACACGGCACCTCGCGCACACGGGCCAGCAGCGCCTCGAGTGCCGACATCGAGTCCACCGTGACATAGCGCGCGTCGGACAGCACGGGCACACCGCTGGCGCTCATCGTCATCGCCAGCGCGGCCGGACGGTTCGCATACGACGGCACGCTGTCGGCCACGTCCGTATCGAGCGACGGCTCGGCCGGGCGCGGCACGAGCGCCGACAGATCACCGGGCGCGTGTGCGCTCAGCGCGCTGCCGCCCAGCTCCTTTAATAGCGACGTGAACTCCAGCTCCAGATACAGATGACGCAACGCCTGCGTATCGGGTGCGCTCATCTGCAACGTGGACGGATCCAGTGCGATCGGCACGTCTTGATGAATCGTGACCAGCAGCTTCGACAGGCGCGCTTCCGCTTCCTGCGCCAACAACGCTTCACGCGGCCGCTTCTTCGTGATCTCCTGCACGTGCGCGAGAATGTCTTCGAGCGCACCGAACTGCGCGATGAGCTCCTGCGCCCCCTTCTCGCCGATCCCTTTCACGCCGGGCACGTTGTCCGATGAATCACCCACCAGCGCGAGATAGTCGATCACCCGATTGGGCGGCACACCGAGCCGATCGTTCGCGTTCTCGACGCCCACCCACTGCTCTTCCACACTGGCCGGACCACCACGGCCGGGATTGAGCAACCACACGCCGGGGCGCACGAGCTGCTGAAAATCCTTGTCGCCCGAGACGATCACGACGTTGTAGCCGGCATCCACTCCTTTGCGCGCGAGCGTGCCGATCACATCGTCGGCTTCAAAGCCAGGCACCGCGAGCACCGGAATGCTGTACGCCGCGAGCAGCTGATGGATGCGCTCGAGCCCCCGATCGAAGTCGGCCTGCAACTCATCGGAGAGCTTCTCGCGCGTCGCCTTGTACTCAGGATACAGGTCGTCGCGAAACGTGGCGCCCGAGTCATGCACCCAGCCCAGTAACTCCGGTTGGTGCGTCACTAACAATCGCTTGAGGAACGTCGCAATCCCCCAGGCGGCCGAGGTGTTTTCGCCGTGACGCGTGGTGAGCGGTCGCGTCATCAGCGCAAAAAACGCGCGGTAGATCAGGGCATAGCCGTCGATCAGGAACAGACGCGGTGCGGTGGGCCGTTGCACCTCGCTCACTGCCGAGACGCCATACGACGACGGATCGCGTTGTCGAGTTCCGCCCGACCCTGCGTGGACAGGCGCCAGCGTCCGAATCCGGTCTGATCGACGAACACGATCTGTACCCGCAGCTCGCGATACTCCCAGATCTGCTGACGCACGCGTGCATTGGGATCCGTCATGCCGGAATCGAACATATTGTCGGGATCGCCAAGCGCGACGAAGGCGGTGCCGCGGTCGCTCTGCCAGCCCGTCGGGCCGTCGTCGCGGAAGCGGATGTTGGCCACGCGAATACGCGCGAAGTAATCACGCAGTCCTTCGTTCTCCGCCGTACCGGGAATCGGATCAGTGGCCTTGAGAAACGCGGCCCACGCTTCGGGGCGAAAGGCTGGGGTGGCATCGCGCAACGTCTTCAGTCGATCGGCGGTCGTGAAATAGCGCAGATACGAGAACATCTCGTCGAACGACGCAATCGGCAGATCATCGCCAAGGCTCACGAGCACGCGCGCCCGCGCCGTATCGGCGCGTCCCGGCACACTCACCAGCAGCGTGTTGATGCCGATACCCATCTTGGCGACAGGCACACCGTACGTGATGCTGTGTCCGTCGCCGCGCGCGGGCAATTCGATATCGGTATCGAACAGGCGCGTGTCGCCTTCCCCCATGATGCGCACATGGACGCGGGTCGGCGCGGCCGAGCCGACCGCGTCGAGATAAAGCGGAAGCACCGAATCCTGTCCGAACACCACGGTGGCGCGAGGACGGGCCAGGATACGGGGGAGCGAGTCAGCCGTCGCCCGCGGGATCGCTTCGTACACCGGCAGCGGCGAGCCGAGCATGTCGGGCGCGAGGCGCGGCACTTCGAGCTGCACCTCTTCGGAGGCGTTGCGGATGCTCGATTCATCCTTGATGCTGAGGGCGACGCTGTAGCGGCCCGGTGCCAGCTTCAGGAACTGCTGCCAGATGATGCTCTCGTCGGTGCGCGCGGTTTCGCGGAAGGTCGGCACCAGCACTTTTTCGGTGGCTTCGATCACCTTCACCACCGTGGTGCCCTGCCGGACTTCGAGGCGCGCCACGTAGCTCGCGCCGTATCGCTCGCCCTGGCGCGTGAAGCCCAGCACGCGCGACGGCAGGCTGAGGGCGATCAGCGTGAGTGTGCTGTCGGGCGTCGGCGAGCGCAGAAACGACACCGACGACACGAACGGGATGGCACCGGTGCCCGCAATGAGTCCCATGCTGCGATACAACCGCTGCATGTCGGCCGGCGAGCCGGGAACGACGCCGATACCCGCCGCACCGGCGGCACCACCGGGTCCCGGCGGCGTCCCGGCCGACCCCGGGCCAACCGCCGGTCGATTGCCGGAGCAGGCGGCGAGCACCGCCAACGTCGTCGTGACGACTGAGCGAATTCGAAGTGGCAGGGCGCGTGGATTCACGAAACGCATATTACCGTCCGTGCAGGCATCAGGTGCCCGCCGTGGTTGCTGATCACCTGCGATAACCGTGCCGATCAACCGAACTGGTCACGGATTGGACTTTATATCCGGAAACTTCTTGCTGGTACCGCAGCTCGGCGTTACGTTCGCCCCGTGGCCATAGAGACGCTAGTCGGAACGACGTTGGCAGGCTATACGGTGCGTGGAAAAGTCGGCGAGGGCGGTACGTCTACCGTGTTTCGTGCCGAACATGCCACACATGGTACAGTCGCCCTCAAGGTGCTGCGCGAGAAGCTGCAGCATGACAAAACCGCTGTCGCGCGATTCCTGCGCGAGGCGCAATTCGGCGCACGAGTAGAACACCCGAACATCGTGCGCACCCTAGATTACGGTCAATCCGACAGCGAGCGCTATTACCTCGCGATCGAATGGGCTGGGGGTGAGATCCTCGACAAGTTTGCCGAGAAGTCCGGACCGCTCCCGTCGAAGGAAGTCTACGGCATCCTGTCGCAGATCTGCAACGCCGTGCAGGCCGCGCACGATGTCGGCATCGTGCACCGCGATCTGAAGCCGGAAAACGTGATGTACGATCCCGCCACGCATCACGTAAAACTGCTCGATTTCGGCATCGCGGCCGACACCGACGCCGCTCCCGATCAGCGTCTCACGCGCGCCGGCTTCTTCGTCGGCACACTCATGTATGTGGCGCCGGAATCGTTGTCGGGCGAACTGGTTGGGCCCGCCGCCGATCAGTACTCGCTGGCCACCATCGCCTACTTCCTGCTCACGGGCACCCTCCCGTACACCGGCAAGTCGCCGCGCGAGCTGTTTTCCCAGCTCCTCACGCAGCCGCCGGTCGCGCTCAACAAGGCCAAGCCCAATCTGGCCTTCCCGGTGGCCGTCGAGAACGTCGTCATGAAGGCGCTGTCCAAGCTCCCCAGCGATCGGTACCCCACGGTCATGGGCTTCTCGGACGCCTTTGCGGCCGCCGCGCAGACCACCGCGATGGCCAGCCCCAGCAGCGCGCCGAGCGCCAGCCGCTCGACCAGCCAGTCGGTTGGTGCCGTGCCGGCCGCCACGGACGGTGAGGACAAGGGTGGACTCTTCGACAAAATGAAGGGCTTATTTCGACGCGGCTGACCACCCTGCTCGCCGAGCGATCGGCCAAGCGGGGCGATTTCGTGCTGGCCTCTGGCCGCCGTTCCACACTGTACGTCGACTGCCGCCTCACCACGATGAGCCCTGAAGGGCAGCTGCTCATCGGGCGTGAGGCGCTGGCCGCCCTCCGCGACAGCGGGTGGCCGGTCGACTCGGTCGGTGGCCTGACCTTGGGCGCCGACCCCATCTCCTACGCCATCGCCCACGCCTCCGCCCTCGAGGCCGAAGCGGGCACCGGGGAAATGGTTCGGTCCTTTACCGTTCGCAAGGAAGCCAAGCAACACGGCACCGGAAAGCTGATCGAAGGCCCGTTTCAGCCCGGCGACAAAGTCGTGGTCGTCGAAGACGTCATTACCACCGGTGGCTCGGCCCTCAAGGCCGTCGAGGCCATTCGCGCCGCCGGCGGTGAGATTCTCGGCGTGCTCGCCCTCGTCGATCGCCAAGAAGGCGGCACCGAAGCCCTCGAAGCCGCTGGGCTCAAGGTGATCAGCCTGGTCACGGCTGCCGATCTGCTGCCGCTGATCCCGTCGGCCTAAGCCAGACCTGATACCGCGCTCGGGCGTGACGCGTCTAGTAGACGTATGCACACGCCTAGCGCCCACACCCCGTATCCGGCGCTCTTCGATGAAGAGCGCGCCAAGGACATCGCCACGGTCCAGATCGCCGCCAAACGGCGGTTCTGGAGCACCATCTTCATCGCGGGTGTCCTCATCGCCGGCCTTCGACTGGGCCTCGCCGATGTGTCGCTGCCCGCCGTGCTCGCGATGTTCTGTACCGCCATCGCCACCAACTGGGCGCTCGCCGGCATCGGTGGGTCCACCCGCTGGTATCGTCGCTGGTTCAAGTACGTCTTCGCGGTCTTCGACACCGCCCTGATCAGCGGCGTCGTGTATCTGTTCGGATCGCCGGTCCTGGTGCTCACATACATCCTCGCCATCGTCCCCTACTCGTTCGATCGCGGACCGGCCCTCGGCTATCTCACCACGCTGTCGTCGGCCACCGGATTTCTGATCGCGAGCGCGGCGTATGCGCAGGCCCGACCCGCCGAGGCCGCACCGTGGCCGCAGGTGCTGCTGGCCGCCGTCATGCTGTTGGTGGTGGCGCAGCAGGTGATGCAGATGCCATCGACGCTCATCACCCGCATCCGTCGCACACGTGAACGTATGGCGCAGGTGGAACGCGGCGACTTGCAGGCGCGCGCCGATGCGCGACATGCCGACGAGCTCGGGTTCCTCGAGATGAGCTTCAATCGCATGCTCGATGAGCTCACGCTGTTGATCGACACGGTACAGCGTGAAGCCGATGAACTGGCCGTCGTGGCCACGCAAGTGCACGGCGCCGCCAGTGTGATGCAACGACGCGCCGGTGAGGTGTCCTCCGGCGCCACCGCGCTCAGTGAAGAGCTGGCGCATCAGCGCGAACGGGCGCACGATGGTGTGATGGCCAGTCAGGAAGCACGACGGATGGCTGACACGACGCAGCAGACCGCCGCGTTAACGGCGACCGATGCGCACGACGTGGACCGTGCCGCCGCCGCCAGTCGCGAAGCGATCGAACGCGCCGCACAGGCTTTGCTGCGTGCGGGGACGGATGTGAATGCCACGGCCGAACAAGTGCGATTGTTGGCACCGGCGTCGGAACAGGTCGGTGATTTCGTGGCCACGGTGTCGCGCATTGCACGGCAAACCAATCTCCTGGCGCTCAACGCCGCCATCGAAGCCTCCCGGGCTGGTGATGACGGATTGGGTTTTGCGGTGGTCGCCGACGAGATTCGCACGTTATCCATCGAAAGTGCACAGGCCGCCAAGCGTATCGCCGCCACGGTGCAACGCGTCCGGGATGACATCGGCGCCGCCGTGTTGTCGATGGACACCACAGCCGATGAAGTGGCCGGCGCGGGGCACATTGCGCGTGATGCCACACAGGCGCTGTCTGCCCTCGTGAGCGGCATTGCGCGGATCTCGCATCAGAGTGATGACGTGGCAGCACTCGCTCACGCACAGGCGCAGCTCTCGGCCGGTGTGGCGGATGCCTTCGAGGCGCTCGACAGCTCTGCCGAGCGCGCTGCATTGGGTGCTCGGAGCGCCGCCGATGCATCGATTGCGCAGCGCGCCAGCATCGAAGAGCTGTCGCGAAGCGCGGCGCAGCTGTCGCAGACCGCCGCGCGTATGCGCGCGGTGGCGTTGCGGCATACGAGCGAATTTGCCGCAACCAGAGGCACGTACGATGTGGCCGCCGCGTTCGCGACTACGCCGACGCAGTCACGCGAGGGGGTGCAATTACCGGCCCCGGTACCGGCACCAGCGCAAGGCGCGAAATCCATGGCGGCGTGACCTCGACGGGTACGAACGCGATGAGCTGTTGTTGATACGGCAGAATGAGTCGCTGCCGCAGGTACTCGAGCATGGCTTCGCCACTGTACGTTTTGCGAAACTCTGCCGCGCCGCACTGCAGTGAATGCGTGACATGCCGCGAGAAGCTCTGCGGTGACGAGTACTCGAGCAAGAACGCGACCTGCGTGAGGCTGTAGCCAGGGTTCTCGAGCAGTCGCGCCGCACGCACCAACCGCGCGGTGGCAAGATACTTCTTGGGTGCGGGAATGCCGGCGCGAAAGAACCGGCTCATAAAGGTGGTGGGCACCACGCCCAACCGACGCGCCAACTGACGCACCGTGGTGAGCGACATCGGCGCGAGAAAGAGCTCGTCGAAGAAGCGCAGGCAGTCGTCGTTGGCACCGGTGAGATCGGCGCGAATGCGACGGATCGCCACGGATTCAATCGTCGTGGAGACTTCGCGATTCACGAACTGTCGCAGGTCGCGCCATCCGGCGGGGTCGCGCGCGTCCACCAACGTCTGCACCCCCTGCTTCCCCAACGCGAGTAACGATTGGGTGGTGCGCGCTTCATTGCCGGTCAGCAACGCCACCGCGGGAACGCGCGGAAACTCCCGTACCATGCGTGCCACCTGGGCGCCGTGGTGCTGTTGATAGCGGGACACCGACACCAGAATCGCCGATACGGGCTGGGTGCGCAGATCGCGCAGTATGTCGTCGAAGCTTTCGTGATGTACGGTGGTATAGCTCCCTTTCCCCAACGCATCCACCCGTTGACGCTCAGCAGGCGTGAGAAATGTCACGATGGATCGTGCAGAAACGTCGTCCGACGGTGTCGCCGCCACAGACGTCACCGGCGTTCTCGGATAGACGGTGGTAGGAGCCTGCGAAGTTGCCAACGATCGCGACAGAGCTGTCATACGCACCTCCCCCAGCGGAGTGTTTGTGCACGGGCCGGCGCTGCGGGTACAGCGGGCCGATCACGACGAGAGGCTACCGTACTGTCGTCATTATGCCGTCACTGTGTGGCGATAGGATGTATTCGTTCGCAGTAGAACCGCACCACGATACGGGTGTGTAGGCTGGCCGGTTATATTTCTTGTTCTCATGGATTGGTCGCCGGCCGGATGGTCGCGATGTCTGGGCGCAAGTTCAGGCACCGAGGAAAGTCCGGGCTCCACAGGGTAGACTGCCAGGTAACGCCTGGGCGCATGCGGCGTGAGCTTCGTGCGACGGACAGTGCAACAGAAAGCAAACCGCCGTGTCATTGGGCAACCGATGCTGCGGTAAGGGTGAAAGGGTGGGGTAAGAGCCCACCGCGCCTTCGGTAACGAAGGTGGCTCGGTAAACCCCAGTCGGAGCAAGGCCAAATAAGCGGCGAGAGATGACCCGTCTCGCAAGGACGTCGCAAGACGTCGAGTCGCGGGTAGGCTGCTGGAGCGTGTGGGTGACTGCACGCCGAGAGGAATGACCGTCCGGTGTTGGTGTGCGCTTGCGTATGTCAGCACTGACAGAACCCGGCTTATAGGCCGGCGACTTTCCATGAGATCTCGGAACCCCTCACGGAGTTTCCAGTGGAGTGGCACGTGGTATTGAACCGATGACATCCATGGCTCGTTTGGCCGCATGGTGTGTGGCTGGCCCTATGCTGATGCTAGCCTGCGCACCTGGGGCGGCCGCGCCATCACCCACGCCGAGTCCGGTCGTGACGGCGCCCACACCGCCAGCGCCGATCACCAGCACTCGCGTGCTGCTGCCGCGCTCGCAACCGCGTACTGACTGGACCATATCGGCGGTGACCCGCCTGAAAGTCAGCGGGGCCGCGATGCCGGCTGGTGTCTCCGATGAACAACGCATTGACACGCGAACGCTCGTGTCGATGTCCTTCGAGCGAACGGCTACCGGCGCGCTGCGCGGATCGGGACAGGTGGATTCGTTCACGGTGCGCAGCAGCATCGCCGAAAGCACTGAGCCGTTGGCCGTATCGGCCTCGGCACTCTCACGATCATCGCTGTTGCTGATCGACGCCCTCATCGACAGCACGAATCTACGCGTGGTCGCCCGTCCGCCGTTGGCGAATGAGTGCGATCGTCCCGAGGTGAGTGCCATGCAGCTGGCGCGTGAGCTCCTCGTGCGCATCCCCGACGGCGTTGGGGAGGGCGATCAGTGGCGCGACAGCACCGTGACGTTAGTGTGTCGGAACGGCGTGCCGCTCACGGTCTATACGACCACGCGCTCCACGTTGGCCACGGTGTCGCGAGAAACGCTAGTCGTACGTCGGGAGATGACGACGAAACTGGAAGGCAAAGGCGGCACTGCGTTTCGGGCCTTCGAACTGATCGGCACAGGGTCAGGGTCGCAACGCCTCGAGATTGCCGCGCGCACGGGTATCCTAGAGACGCTACAGGGAACCAGCACACTCACCATGCAGCTCATGGAACGCATTCCGCCCGGAACGCCACGATCGCAGCAGGTGCTGCAACGGGTAGAGATCCGGGCGGAACGACAGCGCTGACAGCTATCGGCATGGCGCTGATTATTAGTCCATCAAGCGCAACGGCATCACTAAGCAGAGATACTTGGCCGGATCATCCCAGCCTTCAGGTTCGATCGTGGCCGCGCGTTCTGGCGCCTTAAACGTGAGGCGTACCTGCTCCGTGGGCATATAGCGCAGGATCTCCAGTAGATACGTAGCATTGAAGCCGATATCGAGCTGGTCGCCATTGTAATTCACGGGCAGTTCGTCGGAGGCTTCGCCCAGGTCTGGCGTGGTGACGCTGAACTTCAACATGCCGGTGTTGAACGACATCTTGATGCGGTGGGTCTGATCCGACGCGATCACGCTCATGCGCTTCAGCGCACTGGTGAGCGCGGCCTTGTCGCACAGGCAGAAGCGATCGTTGTCCTTCGGAATGACCTGTTCGTAGTTCGGATACGGGCCTTCGATGAGGCGGGTGAACACCGATGTAAACGGCGATCGGAAACCGAGATGATTTTCACCGCGCGCAATCTCGAGTTCTTCTTCGGCGGGGAAGAGACGCTTGATCTGCTCGAGCGCCTTGGGCGGCACGATCAGATCACCTGGAGGGGCGCTACTCGATTCCACCGGCAATTCCATCTTCGACAGGCGGTGCCCATTGGTGGCCACCATGCGCATGCGATCCTCGCGGAGCTCCCAGAGCACGCCATTGAGAATGGGTCGTGACTCTTCGGTGCTCACCGCGAAGGCGACATGCGAAATGAGCTTTTGGAGTTCGCCCGATTTCACGCGCCACGACTCATTGAAGCGCACGGTGGGGAACGTTGGAAACTCATCGCGTGGCAGTCCAAGCAGCTTGAACCGGGATCGCCCGCATTCGATGGTGACGCGCTGTTCACCGCTGGCCGAAACTTTTACGGGAGACGGCGGCAGTTCGCGCGCGATCTCGCTGAGTTTCTTGGCGGGAATCGTGATCGCCCCTGGCGTTTCGACGTCGGCACTGACTTCCGTGCTGACGGCAATATCGAGGTCGGTCGCGGACAGACGAATCCCGCGCTCGGTGGTTTCGACGAGCAGGTTCGACAGGACCGGCAAGGTCGTCTTGGCCGGTACGGCGGCGGTTACCGCCGCGAGTCCTTCTTGGAGTTTCTCGCGCGAGATCGTGAAGCGCATGCCCGTTGTGTGGAAGGACTGCTGTTAAAAAGAGTTTTAGAGATAAAACTGGTAGTAGCAGCAGGGCGTGTGGGCTTGTCTACAAACGCCGCAAGCTACATGTGCCAAAGCACTTCCGCCATGCCGAGTCATGTGCATTCCATGTCGAGTAGTGCTTTTTCTCCGCATTCCTGCACATCCGGGCCCGAGAATGGGGGGAAAGATGCTCGGCGATGTGGACGACTGGGGACTCAGGTGCCGAGTTGTCCAGTGGATCGGAGCGTTTCCAACATGCCTCGCACCTTCAGCACCCGGTCGGCAAAACCGGGTTCTCGGCCCATATCCTCGGCCACCCGATCGAGCGAATGGATCACGGTGGAGTGATCGCGTCCGCCGAAGGCGTTGCCAATTTCGACCAGCTGGAGCGCCAACAGCTCCCGGCACAGATACATCGCGATCTGGCGTGGGGTGGTGAGCTGCTTGGTCCGGGTTTTCGAGCGTAGCCCGTCTGGGGTAACGCCCCATTCGCGCGAGACCACCTGTTGAATGGTGGCCACGGTGATCGTGGTGGGTGGGATATCGGGGAAATCCGAGGTCGTGGCACTTTTGAGTTTGTCGCGAAGCGCTTCGCGGGCCAGTTCGATGGAGATCTCGCGGTGCTTGAGGGATGCGTACGCCAGGAGCTTGATGATGGAGCCTTCCAGCTCACGCACCGACGACTTCACATGCTGGGCGATGAATTCGATGACCTCGTCGGGGATGGTGAGCTCGAGGTGGTCGAGGCTCGCCTTCTTGCGGAGGATCGCGATCCGGTGCTCCAGATCGGGGGCATCGACATTGGCGACCATGCCCCACTCGAACCGGGAGACCAGTCTGGCCTCGAGTCCGGGGATGTCCTTGGGTGGCCGGTCGGAGGTGAGGACGATCTGACGACCGGCCTCATAGATGGCATTGAAGGTGTGGAAGAATTCTTCTTGAGTGGATTCCTTCCCCTTCAGAAACTGGACGTCGTCGACCAGCAGGAGGTCGATTTCCCGGAAGCGGCGCCGGAAATCGCCCATCTGTCCGGTCTGAATCGCGTTGATGAACTCATTGGTGAACTGCTCGGTCCCGACGAAGGCGAGGCGCAGCGTGGGGGTGCGTGTGAGCAGCTCGTGGGCGATGCCCTGCATGAGGTGCGTCTTGCCGAGTCCGGTTTCGCCGTAGATAAAGAGCGGATTGTAGACTTTGCCTGGCGCTTGGGCGGCGGCCTGGGCGGCGGCGGCGGCGACGTCGTTCGACTTGCCGATGACGAACTGGTCGAACGTATACCTGGGGTTCAGTGGCGCCGACAGGCGTTGTTGATGTGCTGTTCGTGGCGCCACCACAGGGGTTGGCGGCGGCTGCACGAACATGTCCATCTGTACGCGTCCCATGCGTTCTTCGGCCACCTTGAAGCGCACCTTCATGGGGTGCCCGAGGGCGACGGCGGCGAAGCTGGTCAGCAGATCTGCGTGCTTGGATTCGTTCCAGTCTGCGGAAAACTGATCTGGGGCGCCAATGAGCAGGGTGTCGCCTTCCACACCGAGGGCATCGGTGGGCTCGAGCCAGGTGCGATACGTCTGCTCCGGGAGGACCTGGCGTGCGCGTTGGCGCAGGCGATCCCAGGTTTCGGCAGGCGTAAGGGACATGACGTGGGGAGGGGGTTCTGGCGGCCCCGGCCAGTGGCGAGAATCAGGCGGGGGCGGCGAAGGTTACGCGTGTGTGTGGATAAGTCAATCGCGTCAGCGACGTGACACCAGCCTCCCATTCGTGAGCGCAAGCAAGTCGGTGTTCGGATTCGGCGGACGAGGGCAAATCGTTGTCACGGGTGTACTTGGCGGGGTTGACCTCACGCCACTCGCGCGAGTAATTTGTAAGGCTAGGTCAGGACTCTGCCACACCGCGGCTGTGAGGTCGCGTGGGTGGTGCGGGTGCTGAGAAATTCAAGTCGACCCGCCGCGATTCATCCCGCGTTACCTCGAGCATTACTATGGGCAAGCCCACATACAATCCGCGTAACACCAAGCGAGTCCGCAAGCACGGTTTCCGTGCGCGTATGGAGACGAAGTGGGGCCGTGAGGTGCTCGCCCGTCGTCGCCGCAAGGGCCGCAAGGTGTTGACCGTCCAGATCCCGACGAAGTATACCGGCGCCTGATTCCCGGTCGTTCCCGCGCGCGCAACGTTTAACGCGCGGGTCCGATCTCGAGCGAGTTCGACACGAAGGGAAGCGAGTGCGCACCGCCTCATTGGATGTGCGCACTCTGTCTTCCCTTCTTGGCGTTCCCCGCGTTGGCTTTGTGGTACCCAAGTACAAGCAGTCGGGTGTCGCGCGGAACCGCCTGAAACGCCGGCTCCGTGAGCTCATCCGTCTTGAAGTACTCCCTGGGCTGGCGCCGGTGGACCTTGTGTTCAAGGTGCTTCCGGTGGCTTACACGAGAAACTTCGAGACACTGCGCGCCGAAGTGTTGCAGGCTGTGCGTCGCATCGCCCGGTAACTCCAACTCGTCCGCTGTGATCGCGAAGCTGTTCATGCTGGTAGTGCGTGGGTACCAACTCACGCTGTCGCCCATCTTCGGGGGCGCCTGCCGCTATTATCCTTCGTGTTCTGCGTACGCGCTCGAGGCGCTGGAGCGTCACGGTGCGCTGCGCGGAGGATGGATGGCGTTGCGCCGAATCGGGCGCTGTCATCCGTTCCGGCCCGGCGGATTTGATCCGGTGCCCTGAGCGCTCCCCTATACAGACCATGGAACCACGTCGCATCGCCCTCGCCGTCGTCCTGATGGCGGCGGTCCTGATTCTGACGCCGATTCTCTTCCCGTCGCCTGTGCCGGCGCCCGGAAGCAAGACTGCGGTAACAGACTCCGCCAGCAGCACTCCCGTCGTCGCGGCGTCCGCGGCTGCCACGGCCGCCGCCTCGGCCACGGCGCCCGGCCTGAGCGCCCTGCCCGACTCCGTCATCGCGGCGTCTCAGCCCGTCGCGATGCCCGTCGTGATGCCCGTCGATACCGCCGTGGTCACCACCACGCAGGCCATCTTCCGCACCACGAACCGGGGCGCTGCGCTGATCGGCGTGGAGATGCCGCAGTACCTCGCGCTCTCCAACAAGGGGCGCACCAAAGGCGGCCCGGTGGAGCTCGCGAAGGCGGGCGACCGGTTGCTCAGCTTCCGTCTCGTGTCGCCCGGTGACACGGTCGCGCTGAATGCGCAGACCTTCACCAGCACGCGCACCGAAGAGAACGGCCGCGCCGTGGTGCGCTATGACGCCACCGTCGGTGCCCGTGCCATCACGATCGCGTACTCATTCCTGCCCGACAGCTACCGCGTGAATGTGTCGGCGACGGTGCAGGGCGCGCCCGAGAACAGCTTCTTACTGATCGACATGCCGCCCGGCTTTCGCTCGTCGGAATCGGACACCACCGAAGATCAGTCGCATCTCGCGTACGCCTTCAAGCTCGATCAGCAGAATGCAAAAGGGGTCACCTTCGCCTCGCTCGATCCCGGCGAGCGACGTATCGAAGCGGGTCCGATCAACTGGGCCGTGGCCAAGAACAAGTACTTCCTGATGGGCGTGCTCGCTCCGCAGGGTGTGCCCGGCTTCGCCGAGGTGAACTTTACGGGCGGTGTGCGGGTGGCGAAGGCGGCCACGCGCAGTGAAGCCACGATCGTCGCCTCGCTGAAGAGCGGCGCCGTGGCGTTCGAAGTGTACGCCGGTCCGCAGGAGTACGAGCGGCTCGAGGCGATCGGGCGTTCGTTCGAGACGTCGAACCCGTATGGCGGCTGGTTGCAGGGTGTCGTGCAGCCGTTCGCCACGATGGTGATTCGCCTACTGCTCTGGATGAAGTCGACGCTTGGGCTTTCGTATGGCTGGATTCTGGTGGTATTCGGCGTAGCGGTGCGTCTCATTCTGTGGCCGTTGAATCAGAAGGCCATGCGCAGCTCGATGCAAATGCAGCGCATTCAGCCGTACCTGGCCGAAATCCAGACCAAGTACAAGGGCGATCCGACCAAGTTGCAGGCCGAAATGATGCGCGTGTACAAGGAGCACGGCATGTCGCCGTTCAGCTCCCTGTCGGGCTGTGTGCCGATGCTGATTCCGTTGCCGGTGTTCTTTGCGCTCTTCTTCGTGTTTCAGAACACGATCGAGTTCCGCGGCGTGTCGTTCCTGTGGTTCCCCGACATCTCGCTCAAGGATCCGCTCTACGTGCTGCCGGTGCTCGTGGCGATCACGGCGATGGGCTTGTCGTACATCGGCATGCGCGGCATGAAGGCGAACGAGCAGCAGAAGATGATGATGTACCTGATGCCCGCCATGATGATGGTGATTTTCTTCAACATGGCCTCGGGTCTCAATCTCTATTACTTCGTGCAGAACCTCGCGTCGTTGCCGCAGCAGTGGCTGATCTCGAGGGAGCGCACGAAGGCGCAACCACCGGTTGTGCGGGGATAACGACGTGGTGACGGCCCGCCAGCTGCCTGGTGGCGACGACACGATCGTTGCCCTTGCCACGGCCGCTGGACGCGGGGCGATTGCGGTGATCCGGCTGTCGGGGGCGCGCGCGATCGATATCGCTCGCGCCCTTGGCGCATCCGGGCTGCAGCCGCGCCGCGCGACCCGCGTGGCGCTACGACACCCCAACGGCGAACCGCTCGACGACGCGCTGATCACTTGGTTTGCCGCGCCGCGTTCGTATACGGGCGATGAGGTGGTGGAGATTGCCACACACGGCGGTCACGTCGTTCCGGCGCTGGTGCTGGCCGCCTGCGTGGCCGCGGGCGCGCGCCCGGCCACGCCGGGTGAGTTCACACGGCGGGCGGTGCTGAACGGCCGCCTGGATCTGGTGCAGGCCGAAGCGGTGGCCGATCTGATCGACGCGCGCACCACGGCCATGCATCGTCAGGCACTATCGCAGCTGGATGGCGGGCTCTCTCGGCGTCTGCTCGCGTTGCGCGACGACGTCATTCACCTCGAAGCGCTGATCGCCTACGACATCGACTTCCCCGAGGAAGACGACGGGCCGATCGCTCCGGCCCGGATAAGAAATGCGGCGGAGTCGCTGCGCGACGCGCTGCGCGCGCTGCTGCACACCGCCCCGCAGGCGGCGGTGTTGCGAGACGGCGC